>DATHDV010000270.1:0-5523 GCA_035318845.1 Chitinophagaceae bacterium | reverse complement strand
CCTGTGGCAGTTGCGGAAGAACCACCAGCAGCCACAACATTATAAGTCATATCCTCAGTAGGATTTAAGCTGCTGAAATTGATCGACAGCAGGTCGTTTTTCCTGATCCGTGATTCTTCTACACGGTTTATGGAGGAACCGATTATGGTATCCCTTGGCACGGTCTTAAAATAGTAAGCATTTTTTGAGGGGGCGCAGGATGAGAAAGTAATACCCGCTAAAATGATCAGCATTACAGTATAAAAAAGGCTTGTCTTCAGGTTATACTTATTGCCTGGTTTTAGTTTATTCATCTCATTAAGTAATTAGAAAATAATTGAGGTACACTAGTTGAATGTCAATCATTTAGATTTTGTCACTTAAAATTTATTGATACCTGGTATTTATTATTAAAGTGGCCAGTTTTTAAAATATATGACCGTTTCAAAAGTCGCAAAAATAAGTGATTTGGCAAATTGTTATTTGTTGAGGATATGGACGGATTTCGGTTTTGAATTTAATCCAAAATACAAGTACTGTACCAGATATAATCACGAACCAGTTCTCAGAAAACAACGGATTTTGCTGATAGGCTTTGCGGGGCTATTTTTGCGACGGAGAGATGGCAGAGCGGTCTAATGCGGCGGTCTTGAAAACCGTTGACCCAAAAGGTCCGGGGGTTCGAATCCCTCTCTCTCCGCAAACAAAAATAATTGCCTCCTGAAAGGGGCATTTTTCATTCCGGATGCGGGCAAACTTGTTTGCCAAAGCAAACGGAATGAAAAATGCATGGCACGATAGTGCCGGCAATTACTTTTGTTTGACACCCCAACCAGGGATCACCGCAGGTAATCCCTCTCTCTCCGCCAGATCAATATTTGTCCCCGATTTTATCGGGGCATTTTGTTTTGGTGGGTTGCAAAACTATCGCTCCGTATTCACCACCACTTTACTTTCCAGTAATATCTTATGCGGAATACTTTCATCCATCCCTTTTGATTGGATCAATTGAAGCAGGATGTCTGTTGCTTTTTCTGCCTGTTGATAGGGAAATTGCTCTACGGATGCGATCGGCGGATCATCCATATAACTGGTGACGGGAAGATTGGCATAGCTAACAAAGAAAATATCTTTATTGACTTTCAATCCATGACTGCGGGTATATTTAATAGCGTCAAGGGCCACATAATCATTAAAAGCGATCACAGCGCTGGGACGATTTTTTAACGACAGCAATTTTTGCATGGCATCCTGTGTTTTCATCTTGGTCAGATCGGTGGAAACAACAAAAGAGTTCTCAATTTTTAATTTATGTTTTTTTAAGCCCTCATAATACCCTTTCAGCCGTTGCAATGAATGGATCAATGCATCGGGACCCTTAATAAAACCTATTTGCTTATGTCCGCTGGCAACTAACCAATCCACCAGTTCTACGGAACTGTTCTCAAGGTTACAGGAAACAGTATAATAACCTGGCAAATCAGGTACCCTGTCAAAAAAAACAACGGGTATCTGGTATTTTTTTAACTGCTCAAAGTGTTCATATGAATGAGAGGTTTTTGAAAGAGAAACAATAAGCCCGTCCACCCGCTGGCGGCGCATGGTATCCACGATCTTCTGTTCTCTTTCTGTATCATCGTGTGATTGACCGATCAGCACGGTATAATTATTTTTTGTAGCCACATCCTCAATACCGTTAATAGCTATGGAAAAAAATTCTTCGCCGAGGTTGGGAAGAATGACACCTATTGTCATCGTTTTACCCCGCTTAAAAGAGATGGCAGCCTGGTTGGGCTCGTAATGAAGCTCCTGCGCCAGTTTTTGTACCTGCGTCCTGGTGCGAAGACCAATACTCCGGTGATTTTGCAATGCCCTTGACACGGTAGAGATCGATACATTTAACCGCTTTGCAATTTCTTTTAAGGTAGCAGGTTTTTGTTCCATATAAATAATCAAAAGGCAAGTTATACAAAAAGCCCGCCTGACCACCATATTAAAAAATAAAAATAGCCGGGCAGAAGAATGAGCAGGCAACAGATGTTTTCACAACGATTACTTTGTGTTACTTCGTGACTTTGTGCCTTTGTGGTTCAAAATTAACAGGAACATATAAATAGTTTTTGCACGGGTTATATCTTTCCGTAAATTTCATGCATAAATTTATCGTCAATGCATACAGTGTCATCGCTTCTATCCCGGAAAAACAGAACCTCCGTAACTGTATCGCCCGATGCATCGGTAATGGAAGCCCTGAAACTGATGGCAGAAAAAAATATCGGATCTGTTATTGTCATGCAGGACGATCAATACGTCGGCATTGTAACTGAAAGGGATTATTCAAGAAAAATAGCTTTGAAGGGAAAAAATTCTGCCAGCACAAAAGTTTCGGAGATCATGTCATCCGATCTGCCTTCCGTAAATCCTGCCGACAGCATCGAACATTGTATGGAACTGATGACGACAAAGAACATCCGTTACATGCCTGTCTTTGAAAATAATAAATTGGCCGGCATTGTTTCCATGAGCGATGTGGTTAAAGAAACGATCCTGGCGCAGAAAGAAACTATCGACCAGTTACAAAACTATATCCAAAGCTGACCCGATAGCTATCGGGTTACACACTCGTTAAATACAGCGAAGCCCCGTAAGGTTTCGCTTTTTTGTTTTGTTCCGATCCTTTCAACAATCAACACCCTGATACTACCCATGCACCGGCATGCCCATCTCTTTAGGGCAACTAAGTACTGATTTAAGCTCGATCAACTATCATCTATCATCTATCAACTATCATCTATCAACTATCATCTATCATCTATCAACTATCAACTATCATCTATCATCTTCTCCCCTCACCTCCCTATCTGCGCCCTACTTGCGCCCTATCTGCGCCCTACATAGTTCCCCCGAGTTCCCCTTTTTTTGCATTATGTTAAATTCAAAAACTTTACATAGTACTTACAGCTTAAAACCTGCTATGCGGCAAAATTGTACGAAATTTGTCCCGGAAATTAACCAAACTCATTCTATACAAACTATTATGAAAACAATGCTGACTTCGGCATTCATCGGGATAACAACTTTGATCTCCTGTGCCCGGAAGTCATCTACAACTGCTGAAACAATTATGGATAAAAAAGATCAATCAACAGACAATGCTTCTCCGGCGAATCTTTCGACTGCTCCCAACACAGACACGGCCACATTTGCCAACGGATGTTTCTGGTGCACCGAAGCCATTTTTGAAGAATTGAATGGCGTTATCAGCGCCACCTCAGGTTATACCGGAGGAAATACGGAGAACCCCACTTATAAACAAGTATGCACCGGGCAAACCGGACATGCTGAAGCTTTACAGATCGTGTATGATCCTGCTAAGATCAGTTTTGATGAACTGCTTGCCGTATTCTGGGAAACACATGACCCGACCACATTGAACCAGCAGGGTGCCGATGTAGGTACACAATACCGCAGCGGTATTTTTTATCACAATGATGAACAAAAAACAAAAGCAGAAAAATATAAGATCGAATTGGACAAGAGCGGAGCTTACGACAAGCCGATCGTTACAGAAATAACTCCCTTTACTAAATTTTATCCTGCGGAAAATTATCACCAGCAGTATTTTGAGAACAATGAGAATACTAATCCTTATTGCAAAATTGTCATCCGGCCTAAACTGGATAAGTTCAGAAAAGTATTCAAGGATAAATTAAAAACGAATTAGGGTAGTGTCCGGATTTCAAATCTTGAACCACATAGACACAATAGGACACAATAGTAAATACACACATAGAACTATGTGAAAGCCTATGTTTCTATGTGGTGAAAAGACAAAATCGTCCGAATTAGAAACTTTTCCCGGACTTAAGGAATTAATGTAAATTCATATCAAAATATTCCCATGTCTGCCAGGAACAGGGTTATACTTTTAATGCTGGCTTTACTTTTCTTCATACAGGGTATCGGTCAAAATAATATCACGATTAATCACCCCGACCGCTACCGTTTAGTACTCCCCAAAGAATGGAACAAACACAAACTGATCGAAGCCATCACCGATATTTTATCACAGACCATTGATGAACTGAAAGGCCGGGAATTTTGCACAGAAGGAAAAGCCGCTTATTATGTTCGTCTTTTTATGGATTCGCTTACTGTGAATGATGTGCAGACCACGAACCCTGTAGAAATTGGTTCAATTCCTCACTACACTTTTTCATTCAATTACAGTTTTTATGCCGCATTGATCATAACGGATAGCCTGAAAAAACCTGTTACCATGTTACAACTTATTTCCGGGGAAGAAACAATGAATTATTCAAAACAATTCAGCCTGCGCCCGCAAAATGCTGTTTACAGGTATCAAACCGTTTATGATACAAGAGGAAGACCCATCGGCAGAAGACTGGTGGAAGAAGCACCGGCTGTAAACAATTACGTTCCGAAGATGAGCCCCTTTTCTATACTCACTGAGGATTTTTTATTGTCCATTTGCCAGGCGAAAATTTTTGAAATAAGGAGACTTCTTAAAAAGCTCTATCCAGATTAACCCTTCTCAGCTCCAGCAGGTTCAGCGCATTTGGCTGAAACCCTTTTACATTTGTTTGAACAAGTCTTACCACTTTATCATACCAAAGCGGAACAACCGGTGCATCATTGATCATTACCTGGTCAGCCTGCTGGTAAAGTTTATATCGCAGCGAATCATTGGTCTCGGTAATTGCTTTTTCAAAAGCTGCATCGAATACTTCACTTTTATATCTTGTATAATTTGGCGGAGCCGGGTTCTTTGAATAAAAAACAGAAAGATAATTCTCTGCATCGGGATAATCGGCGATCCAGCTTCCGCGAAAGAAAGCTGCTCTTGAGTTTGATGTCATCTCCAGCAATAATGATTTTTGCACTACTTCCACCTGCACGGGTATACCTGATTCCTCAAGTTGTTTGGCCAAAAAATTAGCCATGTCGGCATAAATCGGGATAGTCAAAAGTTTGATCGGCGGCAATCCCTTTCCATCAGGATAACCTGCTTCCGCCAGCAATTGTTTTGTCTTAGCAGGATCATAATGATAACCCTTTACTGCCGATGAATCAAAAGATGGTAAACCCATTGGCACAAAACCTGATTCAGCAGGAGTGCCTAATGAATTGCGGAGATATAAAACCATTTTGCGCCGGTCAAACCCGTAATTAATGGCCTGTCGTATTTTCCTGGAACGCATCGGTGAATTCTTCACTGATCCATTGGCCGAATCAACTAAAATTCCCAGGTATTCAATATTGAGATAAGGAATGGCCTGCAATACAATTTTACCATCCCATTCTTTGCGCAGCGTTCCCTTCTTGGTCAGTATCTCATCTTTGAAAGATGCTTCAATATCATTGATAAAATCCAGTTGCTTCTGCCGGAACAACAAAAACTCAGTGGCTTTACTGTCGTAAAATGAGATATTTATTCCATCCAGGTAAGGCAAGCTCTTGCCGGCACTGTCTCTTTCAAAATAGTTTGGATTTTTTTTAAGCACCAATGACTGGCCTTCTTCA
>DATHDV010000269.1:0-41315 GCA_035318845.1 Chitinophagaceae bacterium | reverse complement strand
ACCGATTACCTGTATTTTGTTGCCAGCAGCAAGTTTGACGGCAGCAGCGTTTTCACTACCAATCTCACAGACCATAGTAAATATGCAAGGGAATACCAGCAAGAATTGACAAGACGAATGGATTCAGCAAAAAAGGTTAATCCAAAATAATTGAATGGATCTTTTCTCAAAAATAAAAAACAGTATTGTCAATTCTCCGCCTGCCAAATATATTGTCCGGAAAAGCAAAGTCATTTTCTTGCCGGGTTTCCGGGGCATCCCTTTATTTGACGTTGTGAATTTTTTTTTCGGCCAGGTGAAGACAGTTGGAATGACGGAAAGAGCTTCGGCGATCGCTTATAATTTTTTTATGGCCATCCCTCCTGCCATTATCTTTTTATTTACACTGATCCCTTTCCTTCCCATTACTCAAAAGATCCAGGAACAATTGTTTGAGTTGATCCGGGACGTAATTCCCGGCGAAAAAGACAATTCAGTATTAATTAAATTTTTACAGGATTTTATTAATAATCCCCGGAACGGTTTGCTCTCTCTCGGTTTTGTTTTATCCATGTTCTTTTCTTCCAATGCCATGATGGGTATCATGAGGTCATTTGACAAAAATTATATTGGTTTCAGAAAAAGAACTGACCTGCAAAAAAGAGGCGCTGCATTAAAGATCACGATGGTCCTTTTTATAATCGTGTTTATATGTATACTATTATTAATTGGCCGGGGCGCCGTATTGCAATTGCTGGGTATCGAAAGTCAATTGGCAAGAAGCATTATTGTCAATGCCAGGTGGGTGATCATTGTCTTCCTGTTCTTCGGCTGCATATCCTATATCTATCGTCATGCTCCTGCCGTGCATAAAAAATGGCGTCTTATCAATCCCGGTTCCATCCTGGCTACTTTCCTTATGTTGCTGATGACCTTACTTTTTTCCTGGTGGGTCAGTAGGTTTGGAAACTATAACCAGATCTATGGTTCCATCGGAACGGTATTGATATTACTCATCCTGATCTTTATTAACTCATTGGTGCTATTAATTGGTTTTGAATTGAATGTCAGCATTACTTCTCTTAAAAAAATAGCAGATGAGCGGAAAGATAATGAGGCAGGCGGCAATGTCAAACCGGAATAATTACCGAAATTTGGGTTACAAAAAATTATTACCATGAAAAAAATATTGGCTTTGCCCATAGTCGCCCTTGCTGTCCTGGCTTTAAAACCCATTGGCGACCCGCTTCCGATCGGTGCATCCATTCCCAATCCCGAAGTGAAAATGAAAGATATTTCCGGCAAAGAAGTTTCTTTTAAAGATGCTCAGAAGAAGAATGGTCTTCTTGTAATGTTCAGTTGCAATACCTGCCCCGTGGTAAAGAAATACCAGTCCAGGTCCAACGAAGTATGCAAATATGCTACGGATAAAGAGATCGGCGTTATTCTCCTGAACTCCAATGAAGCTTACCGGGATAATGGGGATTCTTATGACGATTCAAAGGAATACGGGAAAAAGAATGGTTATTCCTGGCATTATGTGATGGATAATAACTCAGCCATGGCCGATGCTTTTGGTGCCAACCGTACTCCCGAATGTTTTCTATTTAATAAAGATGGAAAACTGGTGTACCACGGAGCCATTGATGATAATTCAAACAGCCCGGAAGAAGTGACCCGCAAGCATGCTATCATAGCTATTGATGAACTGGTAGCAGGTAAGGACATCACTCAGAAAGAGACCCGTTCTGTGGGATGTACGATCAAGAGAAAAAGCTGAGGAAATAAATGATATTTTAAGGGCCCTGCACTTTTTGTGCAGGGCTTTTATTTTTCCGTAGCCCACGGTTTAAACCGTGGGCTAGGTTTAAACCGTGGGCTATTGTCCGGGCTACCCGGGGCAGAATTTTTTTATCGGATCCTTATGGAATCTTATGCCGGTTGCATCAGAGGTTTTATAACCACATTCTTCACTTCAAAAAACCGGCTTATGACTTACCGCACATTCCTTAACCGAATCATCATCCTGGGTTTTATGGCCCTGGTTGGCTTTTGCCTGGCCAAAGCTATTTCCACAGGAAGTGTAATGGGTATTATACTTGCATTTGTAAGTTTGGGAGCAGGTGTATACTTCCTTTACATACTGGCAAATGCCAAAAAAGAATTAGAAAGAGAAGAAGCTGCTCAATGAATTCCAAGTATAGCCATGATTTCACTCTTCAGCTTCTCACGAGATAACTGCTCTTCAAAGAATTTGCGGTAGCCGGTTTTATTATTTATAAAAAGACTGGCCGGGATGGCGCCTGACCATTTGGGATCGACCTTCGGACAGAAATAATCTGCATTCGTTTCATTCAGCCATTGCACAGGAACGGTAATTTTTCTTTTTTTGACAGTATTCAATATTTGACCCGGGAAAGCATCATTCATATCAAGACTAACAAGTATTAATTGAAGGCTATCGTTTTTATGCAGCCTGGCTTCTTCCATGAAATAAGGGATTTCTTCCAGGCAGGGTTTACACCAGGTGGCCCAAAAGTTTACGATCAAAGGGGTCTTGCTTTCAGCGATCGTTTTTTCCAGGTCGGTGATTTTTATCTTCTTTACCGCCTGGCCATGAGCGACCGCTGCAAGAAGAAGCACCGTCAATATTGATAAACACTTTCTCATTTCTTATTTTTCGGCCCCAATCCCAGCCCGACCTTCGGTCCCAACCTACGGTTGTCCTCAGGGGGGAAAGGAGTACTGACGAAACACAATTAATTTTTCGTTCTTTAACAGCTTTCGTATTTTCTCATTCCTTATTTCTTATTCCTTATTCCTCATTTTCCATAAATCCCCATTCTTTGAACAACTCATTATACCTGACGTCATCCAAACTCTTCTGGTTGTACTGCCCGGCGTTATTCTTTTGCCGGTATGCTTCATATAAAGTTACTGCACAAGCCACACTGATATTCAATGATTGAATAATGCCAACCTGGGGAATAATAAAATTTCCGTCCGCCAATGCCCTGATCTCGTCACTTACCCCGCTGTGTTCATTCCCAAATACCAGTGCAATGCTTTTGGTAAAATCAATTTTATGTAAACTTATGGCATCGCTGCTGAGATGGGTAGTTAAAATGGTTGAATAGCGTTTTCTCAATGATGAAAAACATTCTCCTGCATTCTCAAACTGGTGAATGGTCAGCCATTTGGCTGCGCTGGATGAACTTTTGGCCCCCCATTTCTTATGCGGCGGGATCTTTGTATTCAACACATATACCTCCTGAACACCCACTGCATCGCAGGTTCTCATCACCGCGGAAACATTATGCGGGTCAAAAACATTTTCCAGGACAATAGTTATATCGCCCTGCCTTTTGTTTAATACTGAACTCAGCCGTTCTTTTCTTTCCGGGGTCATTGAACTTAAGGCCTTTAGGTTGTAAAACTCGCTAATTTAAGTATATTTATAGTTGGTTAATTTAATAATGTAATCTCAAACGAAAATTGTGATATGAAATACGCTCCTGTTCAGAATTATATTGGCGGAAAATTTGTGGATGCAAGTTCGGCCCGCACATTACAAGTTATCTCTCCTCTTGATGGTAATCTATTGTCAACTGTACCGATGTCAACCGCAAAGGATCTTGATACGGCCGTGAAAGCTGCGAAAGTTGCTTTTCAAACCTGGAGCAAAACGCCGATCAAAGAAAGAGTGCAGGTTTTTTTCCGGTACAAAACTTTATTGGAAAAACATTTGAAAGAACTTTCTGAATTGGTCCAGGAAGAAAATGGCAAGACCTACAACGAAGCCACGGCTGAGGTTGAAAAAAGTATTGAACTAACCGAATTTGCCTGCTCCTTGCCTCAATTGGTTACCGGCGAAATATTAGAAGTAAGCCGGGGCGTTGAATGCAGAACCGAACATGTGCCGCTGGGAGTTGTTGCATCGATCGTTCCTTTCAATTTTCCTTCCATGGTTCCCAACTGGACATTACCCAATGCCATTGCCTTAGGTAATTGTATGATCATGAAACCATCGGAGAAAGTTCCCTTGAGTTGTGGTCGCCTGGCGCAATTATTAAAAGAAGCCGGTTTGCCGGATGGTGTTTTCAGTATTGTTCATGGTGATGTAGAAATTGTGGAAGCGATCTGCGACCATCCGGGTATTGAAGCTGTGTCATTTGTTGGTTCAACAAAGGTTGCCAAGTTAGTTTATCAAAGAGCAACCAAGACTTTTAAAAGAGCATTGGCATTGGGCGGTGCAAAAAATCATTTGATGGTATTGCCAGATGCCATTCCCGGAATGACAGCACAAAATGTTGCTGCCAGTATGAGTGGTTGCGCCGGGCAACGTTGTATGGCTGCATCGGCGATGATCGGTGTGGGCAATGTGGACAGCATCGTTGATAAGATTTGTGAGGAAGCAAGAAAGATCATACCGGGAGAAAATCTCGGAGCTGTTATCAGCAAAGAAAGCAAAGAACGTATTGAAAGATATATTGGCGAGGCAGAAAGAGATGGCGCTAAAATTTTAGTGGATGGCCGCAATACAAAAGTGAAGGGAAAAGAGAACGGCACGTATGTTGGCCCGACTGTAATAGATTATGTAACACCGGGCATGAGCGTAGCCACCGAAGAGATCTTCGGGCCGGTTATATCTATCATGCGTACCAATACCGTTGATGAAGCATTAGCGATAGAAAATGCGAATCCCTATGGCAATGCGGCTTCTGTATTTACACAGAATGGCGGCATGGCCCGTTATATTATTGATCGTGCCAGCGCCGGTATGATCGGTGTGAATGTAGGTGTGCCCGTACCCAGGGAACCGTTCTCTTTCGGCGGTTGGAATGAAAGCAAGTTTGGTGTGGGTGATATTACCGGCAAAAGTTCGATTGAGTTTTGGACGAAGTTGAAAAAGAGTACGACGAAGTGGAATGCAGAGGCGGGAGTGAATTGGATGAGTTAAGTAATTGGGAAAAGTACAATTGAAAAATTGGGAAATTGAAATTTCGAAATTTCCCAATTCCAAAATTTCAAAATCATATTATGAGTACAAAAACAATTTCAGAAGCACAGGAAATAATTCAAGATAACCTTGATTATACTTTGTTCAGTTGGAGCAAACAAAAAGGCATCGCCCCCATCGCAGTAGAACGTGCCGAAGGTGTGTACCTCTACGACTACGATGGCAAACGCTATATTGATTTTTCATCGGGACTGATGAATGTGAATATCGGTCATGGTAACCAACGGGTGACGGATGCCGTAGTGAAACAAATGCAGGAAGTGGCCTATGTAACGCCGAGTTGCGTGACGAAAGTTCGTGGTGAATTGGGAAAGAAACTGGCAGAGATCTGTCCCGGCGATCTGAATAAAGCATTCTTTACGTTGTGCGGCGCAACGTCCATTGAAAATGGGATCAAGCTGGCAAGATTATACACAGGCCGTCATAAAATTCTTACCCGTTATCAATCTTATCATGGTGCCTCCTATGGTGCTATGAGTGCAAGCGGAGATCCGAGAAGGATACCGATGGATTCACAGCAGTCGCCAAACTTTGTTCATTTTGATCTGCCTTATTTATATCGCTGGGAATATGGCGAAGAAAATTTATTGAAAGAATCCGTTGCTTCATTGGAAAGAGTGATTGCTTATGAAGGCCCGGCTACGATCGCTGCTATCTTATTAGAAGGCGAATCCGGTTCATCCGGTTGTTTGAAATACCCGGTTGGCTATTTAAAAGCAGTCAGAGAAATCTGTAACAAACATGGAATTTTATTGATAGCAGATGAAGTGATGAGTGGTTTTGGAAGAACAGGTAAATGGTTTGGTTTTCAAAATCATGGTATCGTGCCAGATATGATCGCTATGGCGAAGGGATTGACCTGTGGTTATCTGCCCTTTGGTTGTTTGATGGTATCAGATAAGATCGCTGCGAAATATGATGATAATGTATTGGCATTGGGTCTCACCTACTCTGCTCACCCGGTCAGTTGTGCTGCTGCATTGGAGACATTAAAAATTTATGAGGATGATGGATTGATCGAGAACTGCGCCGCCATGGGACAATATGTAAATGAACAGGTAGAAAAATTAAAACAAAAACATCCAAGCATCGGTGATTTCAGGAATACAGGTTTACTGGGTTGTATTGAACTGGTGAAGAACCGGAAAACAAAAGAACCCATGGCGCCTTTCAATGCCAAGCCGGATGAAATGGCTGTGATGAATAAAGTGGCAGCAAAGATCAAAGACCTGGGCATGTACACTTTTGTGAGATGGAGTTATATTTTTATTGCACCTCCGCTGATCGTTACAAAAGAACAGATCGATGAAGGGTTGGCGATAATTAGTGAAGCGGTCAAGATAGCTGATTTGGAAATTAGTTAATTTGAAGATTTGAAGATGAAATCCAGAATTCTTTAATCTTCAAATCTTCAAATTGTCACATCTTCAAATTATTAAATGAACCAAGAAATTCCCGATTCATCTCTCATCAACGAGGACCTCGCCCCTATTCCGATGTCCAAACGAACCTGGGGAACCTGGAACTATGCTGCCTTATGGATCAGCATGAGCCTTTGTATCCCAACTTATATGCTGGCCAGCTCATTGATCGGTGGCGGCATGAACTGGTGGCAGGCTATCCTCACCATATTTATTGGTAACACGATCGTATTGATCCCAATGCTATTGAACGGGCATGCAGGAGCAAAATATGGAATTCCCTTCCCCGTCTTTGCAAGAGCAAGTTTCGGAACAAAGGGCGCCAATATTCCGGCGATGTTAAGAGCCATTGTTGCCTGCGGCTGGTTTGGCATCCAGACATGGATCGGTGGCGAATCGCTTTATAACCTCATCAGGGCATGGAATCCATCATTAGCTGAGATCGACAGCACTTCCTTATTCCCGCAGGCATTACCGATGATCTGTTTTCTTGCATTCTGGTTATTGAATATGTTCATTGTTTATCTCGGTGTAGAAAGTATCAGGAAACTATTGGTTTTTAAAGCATTTTTTTTACCGGTAGCTGCATTGGCCTTATTGGCATGGGCGATTGTTGCTGCAAAAGGTCTTGGACCCATATTGGATCAGCCTTCCAAACTTTCCGGCTCTGCGTTCTGGAATTATTTTTTCCCGGCATTAACGGGCATGGTTGGTTTTTGGGCAACACTTTCATTAAACATTCCTGATTTTACCCGTTATGCCAAATCACAAAAAGCACAGATAAGAGGACAAGCAATAGGACTGCCACCTTCCATGACTTTATTTGCTTTTATCGGTGTGGTGGTTACTTCTGCAACAGCCATTATCTATGGGCAAACAGAATGGGATATTGTAAAGCTCGCCGGAAAATTTGAAAACAAGATCATGGTGAGTTTTGCAATGGTCGGGATCATTATTTCTACGCTGGCTACAAATATTGCGGCAAATATTGTAAGTCCTGCGAATGATTTTTCAAACCTGTCGCCAAAGAAAATAAATTTCAGGACCGGGGGATATATAACCGGGGTCATCGGTGTTCTGATCTTCCCCTGGAAATTGATAGCCGACCCGAACGGATATATTTTCACCTGGCTGATCGCTTATTCCAGCTTATTGGGTCCCGTTGGCGGTATATTGATCGTTGATTATTATTTTATAAGGAAAAAAACTTTAATAGCTGATGACCTGTATAAACATAATGGTGTTTATGGTTATAAAAACGGTTTTAATTCAAAGGCGCTCATTGCATTGTTGCTTGGCATTTTACCCAACCTGCCTGGTTTCCTTTTACAGATAAAAGCAATTTCGGGTACAGCATTCCCGGCATGGGTCAGTGGCTTGTATAATTATGCATGGTTCGTTGGCTTTTTTGTCAGTGGTTTTGTATATTGGTTATTGATGAAGAAAGATAACCGCTGAAGTGCAGAGGTGCAGAGAATACAACTCTGCGTCTCCCCTTCCCTGCCTACCGGCAGGCAGGTCTGCGGTGAAAAATAAATTGTATGAGTATATTAATTAAAAACGGAAGAGTGATCACAGCTACCGATGATTATGTAGCTGATATCCTTATTGAAGGTGAAACGGTAAAAATGATCGGTAAAGGCCTGCCCGTTAAAGCTGATAAAGAGATTGACGCTTCCGGCAAATTGGTTTTTCCCGGCGGTATTGATCCGCATGTGCACCTTGATATGCCTTTCATGGGAACATTTTCTTCTGATAATTATGAAACAGGAACAAGAGCAGCTTTATTTGGCGGCACCACGATGGTGATCGATTTTATTTTACAAAAGCAGGGGAATAGTTTACGGAGTGCATTGGAAGAATGGCAGGGAAGAAGTAATAATAATTGTGTGGGCGATTACAGTTTTCACATGGCGGTGACAGATTTTAATGAGAACACGAAAAAAGAAGTACAAGAGATGATCGAGAAAGAAGGTATTACTTCTTTCAAGACATTTATGGCATATAAAGGCGCCCTGATGATCGATGACCGCCAGATGGTGGGTTTGATGGAAGAAGTAAAAAAACATGGCGGGCTAATTAATGTGCATGCCACTAATGGCGATATGATCGATTACCTGATCTCCAAACACAGGGTCGAGGACAAACTTTCTCCTCTTTATCATTATCTCTCACAACCTGAAGTAACAGAAGCAGAGGCAGCCGAACGGTTTACGGATATGGCGAATTTTACCGGCTGCCCGGGATATATCGTTCATCTTACTTGTGAAGGTGCATTGAATGCCGTTCGCAACGCAACAAGAAGAAACCAGAAAGTTTTTGTGGAAACCTGTATTCAATATTTGATCCTTGATGCTTCATTATACGAACAAAATTTTGAAGGCGCTAAATGGGTCATGAGTCCGCCGCTGCGTGAAAAGAAAGACCAGGCAACATTATGGGCCGGGATCAACCAGGGATTAGTGCAGGTTGTTGCTACGGATCACTGCCCGTTTAAATGGGAACAGAAAATGATGGGCAAAGATGATTTTTCAAAGATCCCTAATGGTCATCCTGCAATCGAGAACCGGATGGAGTTATTGTATAGCGAAGGAGTGAATAAAGGAAAGATCACTTTGAACAAATATGTGGAGGTGGCCTGTACCAACCCGGCAAAGATCTTCGGTATGTTCCCGAAAAAAGGGACAATTGCTGTGGGATCTGACGCAGATATTGTAATTTTTGACCCGAAAGAAAAACATACTCTCACCGCAAAGAGACATCATATGAATGTAGATTACAGCGGGTATGAAGGTTGGGAAGTAACAGGAAAAGTAAAAACAGTTTTATTGAGAGGTAAAGTAGCGATAGAAAATAATCATTGCCATATTGATAAGGGATATGGTAAATTTATTAAACGAAATAAGGTGAGCCAGATAATTTAGAATTATAAGTGATGAATTATGAATGAGGGAAAAGAAAATATCATTGTACAAAAATCTTATGCCTTCGCATTACAAATAATTCAACTTTATAAATTACTTATAGAAAAAAAAGAATTCGTTCTATCAAAGCAAATTTTACGCAGTGGCACCTCAATTGGTGCAAATATCCATGAGGCGGTTGCGAGTCAGTCAAAAAGAGATTTTGTTCATAAATTAGCTATTGCTGTAAAAGAAGCGAGAGAAACATCATACTGGCTAAATTTATTAAAAGATGGTCAATACATAACAAATGATGAATTTGTGATATTAAATAATCACTGTGATGAAATAATAAAAATATTAAACAGCATTATTCTGACAACCAAAGAAAGATATTTCGCCAATTCATAACTCATAATTCTTAATTCATAATTACACGACATGCCAAGAATGATCAAATCAGGATTAATTCAACTCAGTCTTCCGAAAACCGAAGGCGAAGGAACGATCGCGGAGATCAAAGAAGCCATGGTGCAGAAACATATTCCGCTGATCGAAGAAGCGGGAAAGAAAGGTGTGCAGATACTTTGCTTCCAGGAAATTTTTAACACCCCGTATTTCTGCCCCGGCCAGGATAAAGCATGGTATGAAAGTGCTGAGACGGTTCCCGGTGTTACTACCGAACGCATGCAGGAGTATGCAAAGAAGTATAATATGGTCATCATCGTTCCGATGTATGAGAAAGAACAGGCCGGTGTTTTATACAATACCGCCGCTGTGATCGATGCCGACGGAACTTATTTGGGCAAGTATCGTAAGAATCATATCCCGCATACAAGTGGTTTCTGGGAAAAGTTTTTCTTTAAACCCGGTAACCTTGGTTATCCTGTATTTCAAACCAAGTATGCTAAGGTGGGTGTGTACATCTGTTATGATCGTCATTTCCCTGATGGTGCAAGATGTTTGGGATTGAATGGAGCAGAGATCGTTTATAACCCTTCTGCAACAGTTGCCGGTCTTTCTCAATACTTATGGAAACTTGAACAACCTGCACATGCAGCGGCCAATGGATATTTCATGGGCTGTATCAATCGTGTTGGGACAGAAAAACCATGGAACCTTGGTAAGTTTTATGGTACTTCTTATTTTGTTGATCCAAGAGGACAAATTTTTGCGCAGGCAAGTGAAGATAATGATGAATTGCTCGTTGCAGATTTTGACCTCGATATGATAGAAGAGGTAAGATCGACCTGGCAGTTCTTTAGGGACAGGAGACCTGAAACCTATGGTAAGCTGGTTGAGCTTTGATTCAGTTGTGTGAATGTGCTGATTTGAAAATTTGAAGATGACCCACATTTTCAAATTAGCATATCTTCAAATCTTCAAATTATTGCAATGGCTATAACAAATAACAGGTTAACAAAAGAGCAATACGAACAAAACTTCGAGGACATTCGTCCGCCATTCGAGAACAAGACGGCGGCGGTGGTAGAAGCCAACCGTTGTTTGTTCTGTTATGATGCGCCCTGCACGAAGAGCTGCCCCACCAGTATCAATGTCCCCAAATTCATAAAACAGATCACCACAGATAATGTAAGAGGATCGGCGCACACCATTTTTGTCTCCAATATACTTGGAGCCGGTTGCAGTAAGGTTTGTCCTGTTGAAAAATTATGCGAGGGAGCCTGTGTGTATAATTTACTGGAAGAAGAGCCGATCCAGATCGCAAGACTTCAGCAGTATTCAACGATGATGGCACTGGATAAGAATTGGCAGTTGTTTGAAAGAAAACCATCCGTTGGGAAAAAAGTTGCGATCGTCGGTGCCGGCCCGGCCGGATTGAGTTGTGCCCATGTGTTATCAAGGGAAGGCGTTGATGTGACGATCTATGAAAAAGAAAGTAAAGGAGGTGGATTGATGACCTATGGAATTGCTGCGTATAAGGTCACGCCGCAGTTTTGTGAAGACGAAGTGAACTATATCACTTCTATCGGTGGTATCGATATTAAATACAACCAGGAGCTTGGGAAAAACATCTCTCTAAGTGAATTGCAAAAAAAATATGATGCCGTTTATCTGGGCATGGGTGTTGGTGTTGCAAGACAATTAGAAATTCCCGGTGAAGATCTGCAGGGCGTGGAAGATGCTATCAGTTTTATTTACAATATCCGGGACAAGGGTTACCCGGCTGTTCCTGTCGGAGATAAAGTGGCGGTCATAGGCATGGGCATGACGGCCATCGATGCAGCTACACAGGCCAAACGTTTGGGTGCAAAAGAAGTGACGATGGTGTACAGAAGAACCGAAACCGAAAAACCCTGCACGCAGGTTGAATTAGATATTGCGAAAATGGATGGCTGTGAAATTATCTGGCTGGCTGCACCGAAAGAAGTGAAGGGTGCAAACGGAAAAGTAAACCAGCTCATCTGTAGTAAAATGATTTTGGGTGAACCCGATGCCAGCGGCCGCCGCTCACCTGTTGATACCAGTGAAACATTTTCATTGGAGGTGGATATGGTGATCAAAGCAGCCGGGCAGGTACCGTTTGAAGAGTTAGTTGAAGAATTAAAAATTAAAAATTCAAAAGGCAAAATAATAATCGATAATAATTGTGCAACTAATCTTAAGGGAGTGTATGCGGGTGGAGACGTAGTGAATGGTGGTAAAGAAGTGGTGGATGCTGCGCAAGCGGGAAAAGATGGAGCGGCCTCGATACTGTCGTATCTCGGAATGGCATTTAAATAAGGAATAAGAAAGTGGAGCTCCGTAGGAGCGCAATTTTGGTAGCCCCGGGTTTTAACCCGGGGGTAAAAGACGAATCAAGATTCAGAGCCCTGTAGGGGCGACATATTTTGATGAATAGAATTACCGAACGATGAAGTGTGCGACGCAACGGAAGATGATAGTAGTACTAAAGCTGGCTAAATAAAATTATACCCGTCAGGCCGCTTGCAGCGTCCCGACGTAAAATAAAAAACTATGGCAGACATCAGTTCAAATTTTCTCGGCATTAAATCTCCCAACCCTTTTTGGTTAGCGAGTGCGCCGCCGACGGATAAAAAATATAATGTATTGCGGGCTTTCGAAGCCGGCTGGGGCGGCGTGGTCTGGAAAACATTGGGATCGCAGGTAAAGAATGTCTCATCAAGATATTCAGCCGTTGATTTTAATGGTGGCCGTGTGATGGGCTTTAATAATATCGAATTGATCAGTGACCGCCCGCTGGATATAAACCTGAAAGAGATCGCTGAATGTGTAAAATTATTTCCTGACCGTGCCATGATCGTTTCATTGATGGCAGATAACGATAGAAAAAGCTGGCATGAGATCATTAAGAAAGTAGAAGATACCGGTGCACATGGATTTGAATTGAATTTTGGTTGCCCGCATGGAATGACAGAAAGAGGAATGGGCGCAGCTGTTGGACAGGATCCGGAAATCGCCTGCATGGTGGTGGAATGGGTAATGGAAGCAGCAACGATCCCGGTGATAACAAAGTTGACACCGAATGTTCATTCTGTTGTTCCGACCGGTCGTTCTGTTGTGAAAGCCGGCACGAATGCATTATCGTTAATTAATACGATCCAGTCAGTAACAGGAATTGACCTGGATACATTAGTTCCCAATCCTTATGTGGCTGGCAAATCTGTTTTCGGTGGTTATTGCGGCCCGGCGGTGAAACCCATTGCATTAAAAATGCTGACGACCATTGCACAGGATGATCTGACAAAGACAGTTCCCGTCTCCGGAATCGGTGGCATCAGCACCTGGAGAGATGCGGTGGAGTTTATGTTACTCGGAGCAAGCAATGTACAGGTTTGTACAGCCGCTATGAAACATGGATTCAGGATCGTTGAAGATATGATCGAAGGGCTGAATAACTGGATGGATGAAAAAGGTTTTAAAACACTGGATGATTTTATTGGCAAGTCTGTCAACACGATCACACATTGGGAGGACCTTGATATCAACTATCATCATATTGCCAAGATCAACCAGGATAAATGTATCCATTGCGGTCTTTGTTATATTGCCTGCGAAGACACATCACATCAATCCATCAATCTTGCTTATGGCAAACCCTATAATACTTATACTGTAAAAGACGAAGAATGTGTGGGTTGTAATTTATGCATGCTTGTTTGCCCGGTTGATAAATGTATCACGATGGAAGAACACCGGGTAGCTCCTGAATATATCAACTGGATACAATGGCAGGAAAGAGGATTGCCTTTGAATGATCATTGAGAGAATTATCTAGCCAGCTTCAGTTTTTCATGGCATCGCCTGTTGTCTCAATTCTTCCAGTGGAAGAATTGCTCACTTTTTACGTCCCGTTTTCATGGCATCAATTAATTTTTAGTAACATTGTCAATAACATTCTCTCCAAAATAATAACGGCGAAAATGGAAAATGAAAGAGTATATAAACTGATATTCGCAAGTGTCTATCCGCATTATCTCAAAAAAACGGAGACAAAGGGGCATACAAAAGCAGAGCTGGATACCATCATTTGCTGGTTGACAGGATATACTCAAAAACAATTGCAGCAACAGATCGATAAGAAGGTTGACCTGGAAACTTTTTTTGGCCAGGCACCACAGATCAATCCGAATGTTTCAAAAATTACAGGTGTCATTTGTGGATACCGGGTAGAAGAGATCGAGGACAAACTCATGCAAAAGATCCGTTACATGGATAAGTTGATCGATGAATTGGCAAAAGGAAAGACCATGGAGAAGATCTTAAGAAAGTAAAGACACAACAAATGAACAAAGACACCCGTGCATACAACAACTCTCAATCCACCAGCGACAAAAAGATCTGTAACCTGCTTGCCATTGAGATCAGCATAAATTTGCCGGAGGCAGAAAATAAGATCTGGCATGCACATCCTGTGTGGTTTTTAGCAGGTAATCCCATAGCGGGATACAGCAAACAAAAAGCAGGCATTCGGCTGATGTTCTGGAGTGGTGCAGGTTTTGAAGAAGAAGGCCTGCAACCAGGCACAGGAAAATTTAAAGATGCATCGGTCATCTACACTTCAGCAGAAGAGATCAATATCAAACACCTGAAACGCTGGCTAAAAAAATCCCGGGAAATTCAATGGGATTATAAGAATATCGTGAAGCGAAAGGGAAGGCTGGAAAGATTGAAATGAATTAGAAAGAAAAGTAAAAAAGCTCCGAAAACTCAGAGCTTTAACCAGTCGGGATGACTGGATTCGAACCAGCGACCCCTTCGTCCCGAACGAAGTACGCTACCGGGCTGCGCTACATCCCGAATGAAGTATCCCACCATCGGCGGGATTACATCCCGAAATAATCAATCAGAAGTCAAAAATATAAAAGACCCCTGAAAAATCAAGAGTCTTTTATTGAATTAAGTCGGGTGGACTGGATTCGAACCAGCGACCACTTGCACCCCATGCAAGTGCGCTACCGGGCTGCGCCACCACCCGAGCCTTGGTCAGGTACTACAAAAATTTTCATTCTGCAAGTGTCCCGCCATTGGCGGGACCAGCACCCGAGCCTGTACCGGTAATTTGAACAGCAAATGTACTGGACAATTTTGCAACTATAAAATCAAAAACAACCTTTATCTTCGCCCCTTAATGAACCTACTCATTAAGCAGGCCAGGATCGTTGATCCCTCCTCTCCTTTCAACGGACAAATCACAGATATTTTTATTGAGAACGGAATCATTAACCAGATCGGTAATAGCATTTCCGCAAAAGCCGACCAGGAAATAAATATCAACGGTCTTCATGTGTCACCGGGATGGGTGGATGTCTTTGCCAATTTTGCTGATCCCGGTTATGAATACAAAGAAACATTGGAAACAGGCGCTGCAGCTGCTGCAGCCGGCGGATATACAGATGTGCTGCTGATACCCAACACCAACCCTGTTATCCATAATAAATCCAGCATTGAATACATTGTACAGAAAAGCAGGTCATTGCCGGTAAATATTCATCCGATCGGTGCGATCACTAAAAATACCGAAGGAAAAGAACTGGCGGAAATGTATGATATGAAAGCCAGCGGCGCTGTGGCTTTCAGTGATGGGATCTATAGTGTTCAATCAGCAGGCTTGCTGGTAAAAGCTTTGCAATATGTAAAAGCATTTGATGGAATGATCATCCAGGTCCCGGATGATAAAAGTATCAACCCTCATGGACTGATGAATGAAGGGATCATTTCTACACAACTCGGTCTGCCCGGCAAGCCGGCCATGGCAGAAGAACTGATCGTAGCAAGAGATATCAAACTGGCACGTTATGCTGAATCAAGACTTCATTTCACAGGAGTCAGTACCAAAAAATCATTGGAATATATTAAAAGAGGTAAAGAAGGCGGAACCGCTGTAAGCTGCTCTGTCACTCCCTATCATCTTTGTTTCTGTGATGAAGACCTGCAGGGATATGATACCAACCTGAAAGTAAACCCGCCGCTTCGCAATAAAGAAAACAGGGAAGCTTTGCAAAAAGCGATCAGCAATGGAACGATAGATTGTATTGCAACGCATCACCTGCCGCATGAAACAGACAGTAAGGTGATCGAATTTGAAAATGCAAAATTCGGAATGATCGGCCTGGAGACTGCTTATGCTGTATTAAACACGACTCTTCCCGGAATCAAGCAGGATAAATGGGTAGAACTTTTATCGCTGAACCCAAGGAAGCTCCTTGGTCTTGAAACGATCAGCATTAAAGAAGGAAGTAAAGCATCACTTACATTATTTGAGCCAGGTAAAACATGGACCGTTTCAGAAAAAGATTTTCTTTCCAAATCAAAGAACTCTCCTTTTATTGGCAAAAAACTGACAGGAAAACCAACAGGTATCATTAACGGAGATAAGATCGTTTTAAGCTAACCAACTATTCATGCAAATAAAACTCAGGCCGACCATCAAAGGATTGATCACTGCTGCACTAATGATCGCAGCCTTCCTGGGTATTTATTATTCGGGCAAGAATGCTGATGCAAGGCTTCAATACCTTGTTTATATTCTTTATGCGTTGGGCATCACCTGGACAGTTGTTAGTTATCGTCAATCAGCTGCTTTCACTGGAAAATTCGGTGATGTTTTCAGCCAGGGATTTAAATGCTTCATTGTCGTTACCCTTGCTATCGCTCTTTTCTATGGCATATTCAATTACCAGCATCCCGAATTTGCAGAAGAGACCTCGATAGCTTATAAAGAAAAACTCATCAAAGAGAATTTAAAACTGCCGACTGAAATAGAATCCGAGGTCGCTACTTTTAAAAAACAGTACAATTTAAAGTTGGTTTCAGGGGCAATTTTCGGATATTTGATAATTGGCGCCGGAGTTACAGCTGTATTATCCGCCCTCTTAACCAGAAGAAAATAATTTATGGACCTATCGGTCGTCATACCACTCATTGATGAAGCAGAATCACTGCCGGAATTAACGGCATGGATCGAAAAAGTGATGAATGAAAATCATTACAGCTACGAGGTCATTTATGTAGATGATGGCAGCAGTGACAATTCATGGCATGTGATCGAAGAACTAAGATCAAAGAACCCAAATGTAAAAGGCATTAAGTTTCAAAGGAACTATGGAAAGTCTGCGGGCCTGAACGAAGCCTTCAGAGCCGCAACCGGTGATGTAGTGATAACCATGGATGCCGACCTGCAGGATAGTCCTGATGAGATCCCGGAGCTGATGAAAATGATCAATGAAGGAGGCTACGATATGGTCAGCGGCTGGAAAAAGAAACGTTACGATAATACATTCAGCAAAAATATTCCTTCCAAATTCTTTAATGCCGTTACAAGAAGCGTATCGGGAATTAAACTGCATGATTTTAACTGCGGGCTCAAAGCTTACAAAAACAGAACCGTAAAAGGAATTGAAGTGTATGGCGAAATGCATCGTTATATTCCTGTATTGGCCAAATGGTCTGGATTTAAGAAGATCGGTGAAAAAGTAGTTGAGCACCGGGCCAGGAAATATGGCCGATCAAAATTTGGATGGAGAAGGTTTGTGAATGGCTTTCTTGACCTGCTTTCCATCACATTCGTCGGAAAATTTTCAAAAAGACCCATGCACTTTTTTGGATTATGGGGAACATTGTTCTTTTTGGTTGGATCAGGCATATCTGTTTATCTCGTGGTTTCAAAGTTCATGGATGGTCATTTTACACTTACTGACCGTCCCGGGTTTTACCTGGCTCTTACATCTTTGATCGTTGGTATGCAATTATTTTTGGCCGGCTTTATCGGTGAATTGATCTCAAGAAATTCTCCCAACCGCAATAGTTATATCATTGAAAAGAAAACAGGGTTCTGATGGCAAAAGTCATCATTATAGGACCCGGGCATCCGTTGCGGGGCGGATTGGCTACATTCAACCAACGGTTGGCCAAAGAATTTATTGATTCCGGAAATGATTGTTCCATTTACTCATTCTCTTTACAATATCCATCTTTTCTTTTTCCCGGGAAGACACAATACTCCGATGAACCTGCTCCTGCCGGCCTGAAAATAAATTCAGTTATCAATTCCATCAATCCATTCAACTGGATAAAAACCGGGAATCGTTTAAAAAAAGAAAAAGCAGATATAATTGTTGTACGGTTCTGGTTGCCGTTCATGGGCCCGGCATTGGGAACCATTTTAAGAAGAGTAAGAAAGAACAGGCATACAAAGATCATTTGCATTGCGGATAATATTAAACCCCATGAAAAAAGGTTTGGCGACAGGTCTTTCACAAAATATTTTCTGAAAAGCTGTGATGCTTTTATCACCATGAGTGAAAAAGTAATGGATGATCTGCGGTTGTTTCAAAAAACCTTGCCTACCGGCAGGCAGGCAAAACCGGCCAAACTGGTCTCACATCCTTTGTATGATAATTTCGGAGACCTCATTTCAAAAGAGGAAGCAAGAAAGCATCTTGGACTAGCAGAAAATGAAAAAATAATTTTGTTCTTCGGTTTTATCCGTAAATACAAAGGGCTTGACCTTTTATTGGAAGCAATGTCGATCTTAAGGATCCAGGATCCAGGATCCAGAATCAAATTGCTGGTGGCGGGTGAATTCTATGAAGATGAGAAACCATTTAAAGAACAAATTGAAAAATTAGGAATAAAGGATCAGCTGATCTTAAAAACGGACTTTATCCCTGACAGTGAAGTAAAATATTATCTCTGTGCTGCTGATGCCGTGATACAACCTTACCGGAATGCCACGCAAAGCGGCGTGACTCCCCTCGCCTATCATTTTGAAAGACCCATGGTAGTTACCAATGTAGGCGGCCTTCCTTCGTTGGTTCCTGATGGGAAAGTTGGTTTGGTAGTTGAACCCAATCCTGCTGCTATTGCAGACGGAATTATAAAATTCTACCAATTAGGCGAACAATATTTTATTCCGCATCTGCGGGAAGAAAAACAGAAATATTCGTGGGAAAAACTGGTTACAGCAATTACTAATTTAGCAAATTTGGTTGAAGAAAGTGAGACGTGAAAAGTGAGACGTCAAACGCTTCACAATTCCTCAAATCAAGCTAAAGCAAATGTTTATCCAGCTAAATCACAAATCCCTGAAGGTTTATATAGCTGTCAGGGAACTCGTAAAAGAAATTTATAAGATATCGAAGCTATTACCTGCATACGAAAAGTTTAACATGGTACAACAGGTCCGGAGGGCAGCATTATCGGTAAAGCTAAATCTGGCAGAAGGTTGCTCAAGACGTTCGAGCCAGGAAAGAAAAAGGTATTTTGAGATATCAAGAGGTTCAATTATCGAGATTGATGCCGCATTAGAAACAGCGGTTGACCTGAATTATTATAAAAAAGATGACTTGAAAACAACAGCCGAACTTTTAAATAAATGTTTTGCCATGTTATGTAATATGATAGGCTAAATTTGCGTGTCCTTTTGACTTTTTATTTTTCACTTTTCACGTTTGACGGAAATATGATATACAGAAGTAAAGCTCCTTTGCGGATCGGATTGGCCGGCGGCGGTACAGATGTGAGTCCTTATAGCGATCTGTACGGCGGCGCTATTTTAAATGCCACCATCTCTTTATATGCCAATGCGACCATTGAACCCAATGATGAAAAGAAAATTATTTTTGAAGCGATCGACAGAAATGAAAGACAGGAATTTGACTGGAATAATGAATTGCCGATCGATGGAACACTCGACCTGCTGAAAGGAGTGTACAACCGCATTCAAAAGGATTATGACCTTAAGGGCCAGGGATTCCGTTTATCCACTTTTACAGATGCACCCGCGGGTTCGGGACTTGGCACTTCTTCTACCCTTGTTGTTGCCATCATCGGGGCATTCACTGAAATGCTTCGCTTGCCACTGGGAGAATATGATATGGCGCATTATGCTTATGATATTGAAAGAAAGGATCTGAACCTTGCCGGGGGAAAACAGGACCAGTATGCAGCAACTTTCGGCGGTGTGAACTTTATGGAATTTTATGCGGATGACAAAGTGATCGTGAACCCGCTGCGGGTGAAACAGCAACATTTGTTTGAACTGGAAAATAATTTAGTGTTGTACTACACAGCTACAACCCGTGAATCAGCTGGAATTATTCAAAAGCAAAGTAAAAATGTGACTGACAATAAAGAAAAATCGATCGAAGCGATGCACCAGTTGAAACAACAGGCCCTCCGGATGAAAGAAGCGTTGCTGAAAGGAAAGCTGAATGAAATTGGCGAGATATTGGATTATGGTTTTAAACAAAAGAGACAAATGGCCGAAGGTATCAGTAATCCGCTGATGGAAGATATTTATGAAACAGCCAAAAAAGCCGGAGCAACAGGTGGCAAAATTTCCGGTGCAGGGGGTGGGGGGTTTATGATATTTTATTGTCCCGGCAATGCAAAATATACGGTGATGCAGCGATTAGAAAAATTCGGAGGTTATAGCCGGAACTACCAGTTTGTGGAGCATGGGTTGAAGACCTGGACCATATGAGATGCTGAAAGAAGTTAGATTTATAATAAATAAGAAATAAAGAATAAGAAATAAGAAATGAGAAAGTGACTTCCTAAACTTCCTTATTCTTTATTCCTTATTTCTTATTTCTAATTCTTAAGTATATGCAAAAGATCAAAACTATTATCCAGGCTTCCATTGACACGAAGCAACAAATTCTGCAGAACGAAGAATTGCTTTCTGTCATTGAAAAGATCGTTGATGCAATTACCGATGCTTTCAAAGCGGGCAACCGGGTTTATTTCTGCGGTAATGGTGGCAGCGCTGCGGATGCGCAACACCTGGCAGCAGAGTTCTCCGGTCGTTTTTATACAGACAGGAAAGCATTGCCTGCTGAAGCTTTGCATTGCAATACTTCATACCTGACAGCCGTTGCCAATGATTATGGATATGATGTTGTTTATTCAAGAATGATCGATGGCATCGGGAAAAAAGGAGATGTATTGGTAGGACTTTCCACTTCAGGTAACTCTGCTAATATTATCAGGGCTTTTGAAACAGCCAAAGAAAAAGGCATGACCACGGTTGCTTTTACAGGGATTACGGGTGGGCAAATGAAATCTGCCAGCAATTACCTTATTAATATCCCATCAACCGATACACCACGCATACAGGAATGTCATATCACAGTGGGACATATCATTTGCCAATTGGTGGAGGAAAAATTATTTACCCCCATCCCCTGAAGGGGAGTAAGAAAATCCCGTTAATTGATGGAAGAAATTCAAAATTATACTGATTCTTCGAAAGCCCCCTTTAGGGGGTTGGGGGGCATTAAAGAAGCCATTATTCTTGCAGGAGGCCTCGGTACAAGATTGAAAGATACAGTACCCGATCTGCCAAAATGCATGGCGCCGGTAGCCGGAAGACCTTTCTTGTTTTATGTTATCAACTACCTGCGAAGCCAGGGAATTGAAAAATTTATTTTCGCAACCGGTTATATGCATGAGATCATTGAAGAGTATTTAAACGATCAATTCTCCACGCTTAACTTTGAATGTTCTGTTGAGAAAGAACCTCTTGGAACGGGTGGCGCTATTCAACTTGCTTTAAGTAAAGCCAGCAGCCAGGACCTTGTAATTGCAAATGGAGATACATTGTACAGGGTTGATCTTCATAAAGCCCTTTTGTTTCATACACAGCAACAGGCAGAATCTACCATACTCCTGAAGCCCATGATCAACTTTGACCGCTATGGGGTGGTGGAAATAAATGCTGATCATTTAGTAGACAACTTCGCTGAAAAGCAGTTTTATCAAAAAGGAAATATCAATGGAGGGATTTACCTGCTGAATAAAGACAAGTTTTTGGATGAAGAGTTCCCTGCAATATTTTCTTTTGAAATAGATTACCTCGAAAAAGCCCTAAGCTTGCCGAAGGGTAAAAAAAGACGAATAGTTGGACAAGTGCAGGATGAATATTTTATCGACATTGGCATTCCTGAAGATTACAATAGGGCGCAAATCGAATTTGTCAAACCACCTCTTGACCTGGAAAAAATTGATAAAACATGGACGCTTTTCCTGGACCGGGATGGTGTAATAAATGAAGATAAGATCGGTAGTTACATACTCAATCCCGATGAGTTCATCTTTATGAAAGGAGCACCGGGGCTATTTAAAAAATTAACGGAAAAATTCGGTCATATCATTGTTGTTACCAACCAGCGGGGTGTTGGCCGTGGGTTGATGTCGGAAGAAGACCTGGCAGCCATCCATGAAAAGATGCTTACCGCCATAAATGCTGTGGGTGGAAAGATTGACGCCATCTATTTTGCCACGTCTATTGAAAACAAAGACCCGGTAAGAAAACCCAATCCCGGCATGGCATTCCGGGCTAAGGCCGATCTTCCTTCTATTGACCTTTCAAGATCCATCGTGGCAGGTAACCATCAAAGCGATATGCTATTTGGAAAAAATGCGGGAATGTACACAGTATTTATTGCCAGCACAAACCCGGAAACAGCATTTCCCCACCCCGATATTGACCTTAGGTTTGATGGGCTGCAGGATTTTGTCAAAGCCCTGCCTGCCGGCCTTGCTCTGCCATAGCGGCTACGCGAAGGCGATGCAGTCAGGTTTAACATCCTTCACAAAATTTTACAACCCTTTTGGCGTTACTAGCATCTGTATTAAACTGTAACTTAGCCCCTGAATTCAAAAACGATCCTGGTGAAAAAAAACTGGCTCAAATTATTCTTATCCCTTTTTCTTTTAGCATCGTTTTCTTATTCGGCCTTATCACAAAAGATCACAAGCGCCGACAGGAAAAAACTAATGGCTAAGGAAGATACCCTGGCCGACTATTCTTATTTCCTGAATACCGACACGCTTACCGAAGACAGGATGATATCTGACAGCATCTTTACCCGGACATTAGTAAGAGCACTGCAGGTAAAAAATTCTTTCTATTATCCTTTTGACTCCGTGATGGGCATCTCAAAATTGTATGCTCCCGATACTTCCTTCCGGATATTTACCTGGCAGATCGTTTACGATGATTACTATTCAAGACAAAAAGGGGCGATACAGATGAGAACGGCTGATGGATCCATGAAATTATTTCCGCTCCGGGATGTTTCCGAATTTACAGAGAGCCCGGAAGACTCAACAAGGACAAGAATGAACTGGATCGGTGCAGTCTATTACAATATCATAAAGACACAACATAAGGGAAAGAATTATTATACTCTTTTTGGATTTGATAACAACAGCGCTCAAAGCAGCATCAAATGGATGGAAGTGCTCTCGTTTAATGAAAAGAATGAACCTGTATTCGGTGGCCCTTACTTCAGTTACGAAAAAGACAGCATACCCAAAAAATCGAAATACAGGTTTGAGATCGAATTTAAAAAAGATACAAGGGTATTGGTCAACTATATCCCCGATCTTGACATGATACTTGTTGATCATCTCATTTCTGAAACGGATCAACCGGAATTAGTATGGACCTTTGTTCCGGATGGTGACCAGGAAGGTTTTAAATGGGAAAATGGCAAATGGGTGCATATAGACAAGGTCTTTACTTATAAATTGCAGGACGGGCAGGCGCCGATCGGCGATCCCCTACTGGATCCAAAAGGGAACCGGGACGAAAAGAAACTCCAGGAAAAATCGGATAAGAATAAAACGAAAGACAACAAAAAAGATCCTGTCAATTACGATAATTAAGTTTCTCACTTTCTCATTTCTGATTTCTCTAGCCCCCTATCCCAGCCCGACCTTCGGTCCCAACCTACGGTTGTCCGCAAGGGGGAAAGGAGCATTGACAAAACACAATTGATTTCTCATTCTTTAAGAGCATCCCACTTTCTCATTCCTTATTCCTAATTCCTTATTTCTTATTTCTATCTTTAGGGCTAATGGAGAGCTTTAGAACAAACATAAAACCATCTTCAGGCTTTTCACCCGGTCTGAAAGAATTATGGCAGTACCGTGAGTTGTTCTATTTCTTTACCTGGCGGGATATCAAGGTCAAGTACAAACAAACTTATCTTGGGTTGTTGTGGGCATTGCTTCAGCCGCTGGGCATGATGCTGATCTTTACTTTTATTTTTTCCAGGACGCTAAAGATTGAAACCGGCGCTATCCCCTACCCTGTTTTTGTTTTATCGGGTTTGATACTCTGGGGACTTTTCAACAGTTCTGTTTCTCATGCCGCCGAAAGCATGATCCAGAATGCCAATATCATCAAAAAAATATTTTTTCCCAGGCTCATCATTCCATGTTCCGCAATCCTTGTTGCATTATTTGATTTCCTGATCGCCTTAGCCATTTTTATTATCTTATGTGTATGGTATAAACAACCTGTTGTATGGGACACCCTGCTCTTTTTCCCGGCAGGCATTTTATTAACGCTGCTTGCAGCTTTTGGTATGGGAACTTTCTTTGCCGCTTTAAATATTAAGTTCAGGGACTTCCGGTATGTTGTTCCTTTTATGTTGCAGGTTTTATTTTTTTCATCACAGGTCATCTATCCTTTGCAATTGATCGAACGATCATACCTGAAATATATTTTAGCTGTCAACCCGTTGAATGGAGCCATTGAATTATTCCGGGCCCCGCTAACAGGATCGCCGCCTGATATGAATGTGATATTGATCAGTTCAGTCACGGCATTATTACTGGCAGCGATCGGATTATTTTATTTTCGGAAAACAGAAAATTATTTTGCGGATATAGCCTGATGTCTTCTATCATTGAAATACGGGGGTTAGGTAAAAAGTACAAGCTGGCGGAAGCGCAGCAATATCTTGCATTGAGAGATATTATCAGCAATGCAGGCAAACAATTATTTAGTAAAAAACAAAAAGAAAAAGAATTCTGGGCCCTGCAAGATATCGATCTCGATATTCAACCCGGTGAAAGGGTCGGCATCATTGGAAGAAACGGCGCCGGCAAAAGTACTTTGCTGAAAATATTGAGCAGGATCACTCCTCCGACTACAGGAAATATAACCATCCATGGAAGGGTTGCCAGCCTGCTTGAAGTTGGTACGGGCTTTCATCCTGAATTGACAGGAAAGGAAAATATTTATCTCAACGGTTCCATACTTGGTTTGAAAAAATCAGAGATCAAACGCCGGCTCGATGAGATCATCGATTTCAGCGGCGTGGAAAAATTTATTGATACACCTCTTAAGCATTACAGCAACGGTATGCAGTTGCGTCTGGCTTTTTCAGTAGCAGCACATTTGGAACCTGAGATACTCTTGATAGATGAAGTACTTGCAGTGGGGGATGCAGAATTTCAGAAAAAATGCATTGGCAGAATGGAAGAAATAAGTAAAACCGAAGGAAGAACTATTCTATTTGTCAGTCACAATATGGCAATTGTAAAGAAGCTTTGTACCCGGGGGGTGGTCATTGACCAGGGAAAATTAAATTATAACGGAGATGTTGGCAAATCGATCCAGTATTATAGCGATAATAATCGTAATCTGGTTCACAAAGGGAATAATGGTCTTTATGATCTACAACAACACCCCAACAAAGCAGATAAAAGCCAGGGATTGCTATCTGCGGAAATAAGGATAAAAGGAACAGTATCAGAAACTGCAAGTCCAGGTGACTCACTGGAAATAACAGTTACTTATTATACAACAACAAAACTCCTGGATGCAGAACTGGGCATTGTAATAAAGGATAGCGAACATTCTCCGTTGATCGGCTTAAACAATAAACATCTTGGCACCACAATAAACATACAAATGGGGGAAAAAGCCAAAGCTGTCATCAATATCCCCCATATGAATATCTATTCACCCGGAACTTATTTTATTGACCTTTATTTTGGAGATGGCTATCACTTTTATGAATGCCTGTACGATGCTCTTTCATTTACTATCGTTGAAACAGATGTATTTAAGTCAGGTACTACAGTAAAACCAGAATGGAATAAAATATTTTTTTCGGACATGGAAATAAAAACTATTTGACCCGTCAGTTAAACTATATTAAGTTCATATGGAGGTGGCTGGCTGAAAAACTGTGCAGCAAACTTGGTTTCCCGGAGAAACTAAAGCAGCGTCTTCTTTTTTCGTTGCAATCTGTTCTTGATAAGAATTTTCCTCCGGAAAGTCATTTTTCATTTATCCTGGCAGGCGCCCATGACGGCATCAGTCATGATTTTATTTTTACTTTTCTGAAACAAAGGAAAATAAGCGGGATCGCTATTGAACCGCAGCCCGACCTGTTCGAAAAATTGGTCAGCAATTTTTCTTTCAGCAAAAATGTTTTGACGGTTAACAAAGCCCTTCATCCTTATTTGAAGGAAGTAAACCTGTACAGGGTTGATCCGCTTAAACTCAAAGGCCTCCCCGATTGGGCCGATGGCATTGCTTCGTTAGATGAGTTGCATCATCAGCGTTCCGGAATTTCTCCGGAATTCATTCAAAAAATAAATGTTAGAGCTGATAGCCTTATGTCGATTATCCAGGATACAGGTTTTACCAAAAAAATCGACTACTTTCAGACAGATACCGAAGGATTTGATCTTGAAGTTTTAAAAATGATTGATTTTAATAAACTTTCCCCTGATATATTACGGTTCGAATATGTAAACCTCAGCAAGGAGGACTGCAAAGAAGCTAAACAATTACTCAAAAAAAAAGGATACTTAAGTTTTCGCCAGGACGGAGACATAATAGCGATTAAGCCTGACTGTATAAAATTATAATGCAGTAATATATTTAACAGAAATGCCTGAACACAAACATATCGCACTACTTTGCTCACATCTGAATAAATTCGGGGGTTATGAAAGAATTGTGTCAAATACGGCAAGCCTGTTCGCAGAAAATGGAGAACAAATTACCCTTCTGCTTTTAAATGATACAACAGATCCCTGGTTCCCTCTTCACAAAAATGTAAAACTGGTAAAATTCCCTCTTTCTTTCGGGATCACAGAAAAAGGGAATATGTTTAGCAGGAAACTAAGAATGCTCCGTGATATTTTGGCTTTGAGGAAAAAATTGAAAGAATTGAAGATCTCCCTGGTAATATGTACTGAATTTGAATATGGAGCTGCTGCCATCTTTGGAAAAAGACATAAAAAAATTAAAAAGGCCGCCTGGGAACATGAACATTTCAATCTACGGCCCAAAAATAAATTCTGGAATGCCGTTTTTAAATATACTTATCCAAAACTTGATGCAATAATTTGTTTGAATGAAGATGAAAAAATGTTGTTTAAGCCGTTTAATAAAAATGTGATCGTTATTCCCAATTTTGTTGAACGTTCCGGTAAATTTTCCGGTTTACACAACAAGGTCATACTTTCCGTTAGCCGGTTGACAGAGATGAAAGGGATCGCTTATTTATTACAAACAGCTAAATTAGTTTTACAAAAATATCCTGACTGGCAGTGGAAAATTATCGGCGAAGGCGAAATGCAGGAAACCATAAGTGTCTTTATTGAAAAAGAAAACCTTCAGAATAAACTCATCCTGCAGAAACCGGTTGGTCATAATATAAACCCTGAGTATCAGAATGCATCCATGTTTGTAATGACCTCCCGTTCTGAAAGTTTTTCGATGGTATTACTGGAGGCGATGAGCAATGGCCTTCCCTGCATTGCTTTTGATTGTGATACCGGCCCCCGGCATATCATCAGGCATAATGAAGACGGGATACTGGTTGAAAAAGAAAGCCCCGGTAAGCTCGCCGAAGCAATAGATTCTCTTATCAGTAATGAAGAGAAAAGAAAGAAAATGGGAGCAAATGCAATTGCAAATGTACAGCGCTTTTACCCGGAGGTAATTTACCAACTATGGAAAAAGGAAATTTTTGCATTGAAATAAAACCCGAACATATTTTAATCCCAATTAAGAAAACAAACACAGTACTATATTTATATCGCTTACCCAAAAATTATAATCACTGGCCAGTTCCAACCATATCGTGATACTTTGTTCTTACCTCAATGCATTTGGAGGCTATGAAAAGATCATGGCCAATACGGCCAACTTATTTGCAGAAAAAGGAGAACAAATAACATTGATCATACTCGCCGATACAGCAGAATCTTTTTACCCGTTTCATGAGAAGGTCCGCATCATTCAACTTCCATTGAATTTCGGTATCACGCCAAAAGGGAATATGATCAGCCGGAAAATAAAAATGCTTCGTGATATACGAACATTGAGAAGGACGCTGAAAAAACCAGGTCCTTCATTGCTGATCGCTACGGAATACCCTTATGCCATTGCATCCATTCTATGCAGGCCCGGAAAAGAAACAAAGATCGTATCCTGGGAGCATACCCATTTCAGCGTTAATATTAAAAACAGGTTCTGGACAAAATTATTCCGGATGACTTATCCGAAATTGGATAAAATTATTTGCCTGAACGAGGATGAAAAAAAATTATTCAGACCTATCAATGATAAAGTCGCTGTCATTCCCAACTTTGTTGAACGCTCTTCCACCGCAGCTGGCTTACAAAACAAAACCATCCTTACTGTTGCAAGGCTGGCGCCGATAAAAGGGATCCCTCATTTATTGCAGGCCGCTAAGTTGGTCCTAAACTCATACCCTGATTGGCAATGGAAAATAATCGGTGAAGGAGAACTGGAAAAAGAAGTAACCGGTTTTATTGAAAAAGAAGATCTTCAAAACAAACTCATCCTGCAAAAACCGGTTGATCAGAACATTCGATCAGAATATCAAAATGCTGCCATGCTTGTCATGACATCTTTGAACGAATGTTTCCCCATGGTTTTACTGGAAGCATTGAGCAATGGCCTCCCCTGTATCGCATTTGATTGTGATACCGGCCCAAGACATATCATCACTCATAATGAAGATGGATTATTGGTTGAAAAAGAGGATCCGGCTAAATTATCTGAAGCAATTGCCCAATTGATCACTAATGAAGAGCAAAGAAAAAAAATGGGTGAAAGGGCTTTTGAAAATGTTCTGCGCTTTTCACCTGAAAAGATTTATGAATTATGGAAAAAGTTATTAGATGACAGATGAAAGTGGATAGATGATAGTTTTTTCAACCTACAAATAATATTCCCGACTGTAACACACTGTCATCTATCAGTTATCATCTATACATTAATCATCAAGCTTCAATACAGCCAAAAACGCTTCCTGCGGTACTTCCACATTCCCGATCTGCCGCATCCGCTTCTTACCTTCTTTCTGTTTCTCTAAAAGTTTACGTTTACGGCTGATATCACCACCATAACATTTGGCAGTAACGTCTTTCCGCATGGCTGAAATATTTTCTCTGGCTACTACTTTGGCGCCGATAGCAGCCTGTATAGCGATCTGGAATTGCTGGCGGGGAACCAACTCCTTCAGCTTCTCGCACAACTTTCTTCCAAACTCTTGTGAACGGCTGCGATGTATCAATGCACTCAATGCATCCACTTTATCATTGTTCAGCAAAATATCCATCTTCACAATATCTGCCTCACGATAACCGATAGGATGATAATCAAACGAAGCGTATCCTCTCGTTTGTGATTTAAGTTTATCGTAAAAGTCAAATACGATCTCTGTCAACGGCATTTCAAACAACAACTCCACCCTTGTTTGTGTCAGGTAACTCTGGTTCATTAAAATTCCCCGCTTGCCCAAACAAAGTGTCATGATGTTGCCAATGTATTCCGGTTTGGTGATGATCTGCGCTTTGATAAAAGGCTCGTCAATATGTTCCGTCTTCACCGGGTCGGGAAACTGCGTTGGGTTGTTGACAATAATTTTTTCACCCTTCGTAGTGTAAGCAATAAAGCTAACGTTGGGCACGGTAGTGATGACCATCTGGTTGAACTCTCTCTCCAACCTTTCCTGGATGATCTCCATATGCAGCAACCCCAGGAAGCCGCAACGAAAACCAAAACCAAGGGCTTGCGATGTTTCCAGTTCAAAGGTCAGTGATGCATCATTCAACTGCAACTTATCCATGCAATCCCTCAACTCTTCAAAATCTTCCGTGTTAACCGGGAATATACCGGCAAACACCATCGGCTTCACTTCCTGGAAACCTTTGATGATCTCCTGTGTTGGATTAGCTGCTAATGTGATCGTATCTCCCACTTTCACTTCCTTCGCATTCTTGATACCGGTGATCAAGTAGCCAACATCGCCGCAGGTCACTTCAGTTCTCTCCGACATCTTTAATTTCAGGATGCCCACTTCATCCGCTAAATATTCCTGGTCGGTAGAAACAAATTTTACTTTATCTCCTTTTTTTATCGAGCCATTTCTTACCCTGAAATAAACAATGATACCCCGGAACGAATTGAACATGCTGTCAAATATCAATGCCTGCAAGGGAGCATCCGGTTTGCCTACGGGCGCCGGAATTCTTTTTACAATAGCATCCAATATCGCTTCCACGCCCACGCCGGTACGGGCACTGGCATGCAGGATGTCTTCTTTTTTACAACCGATCAGATCGATCATCTGGTCCTCCACTTCTTCGATCATCGCCCCGTCCATATCAATTTTATTAATGACAGGAATGATCTCAAGGTCATTATCAATAGCCAGGTATAAGTTGCTGATGGTCTGGGCCTGTATGCCCTGTGTAGCATCCACCAATAAAAGGCAACCTTCGCAGGCAGCCAGGGCCCGGCTCACTTCATAGCTAAAGTCGACATGACCGGGTGTATCGATAAGGTTCAGGATATATTCCTGACCATCTTTATGCTTATAGTTGATCTGTATCGCATGACTTTTAATGGTAATTCCCTTTTCTCTTTCCAGGTCCATATCATCGAGTACCTGGTCCATCATATCCCGGTCGCTGATGGTGCCGGTGCTTTGCAGCAGGCGGTCAGCCAGGGTGGATTTGCCATGGTCGATATGTGCGATAATGCAAAAATTGCGGATGTTCTTCATGTACGTTTTACCTCATTTTCAAGAGCGGCGAAGGTACGGAAAAGAGGCGGGATAAGAGGGTTTGTTTACACGGTGTAAGACGTCTTTATCCCCGAAATGGTTAAAACCATTTTGCGAGATTTGGAACGACGTCATAGCCCACGGTTTAAACCGTGGGCTAGGTTTAAACCGTGGGCTAGATTTAAATCGTGGGTTATGGGAAACGATAAAATATTGCAAAACCATTTTAATGGTTTTATTAATTACATGATCATGCCGCATTCATTTAATAAAATCTGGATACATGCCATTTGGGCTACCAAAGAAAGATACCCGTTGATTCATCCGCCCGTTGAGAAGAAAATATATGGATATATGACGACGGAACTCATTGGATCAGGCTGCCCCGTTCGTGTCGTGAATGGGATGCCTGATCATGTTCACTGTTTGTTCTTATTGAATCCTCAAAAATCCATTGCTGAAATAATAAAACAGGTAAAGGGCAGCACTTCTCATTGGGTAAACGAACAAGACCTTATCAAAGAAAAGTTCTCCTGGCAGACCGGCTATGCGGCCTATTCTGTAAGCGAATCAGTTTTGGAGAAGGTGTTTCAATATATCAGCAGCCAAAAACAGCATCACCAAAAGACAACCTTTCTGCAAGAATATAATGAATTCATTAAATTACATGGACTACAAAACGATTAAAGCCATGGAAATTTTTATCAGGCAAATGTCAGAAACTGATACAGCAGCAGTCACCGTGCTTTCACAGCAGCTTGGTTATCCGTTACCGGAAGAACAGATCCTTCAAAACATGAAAGCAGTGCTGGAAAGTAAAGACCATGATGCTTTTGTAGCCGTGTATGAGAACAAAGTGGTTGGATGGATCGGCGTGGCACAGGCGATTCTTATTGTAATACCGGCTTATTGCGAAATAAACGGGTTGGTCATTGACCAACATTATCGCGGAAAAGGGATCGGGAAAATGCTGATCGGGCAAGCGAAACAATGGGCTAAAGAAAAAGGGAATAACAAATTGAAGTTGCGCTGTAATGTGATAAGGAAAGAAACACATTTATTCTATCAGTACCTGGGCTTTAAAGAAACCAAGGAACAAAAAACTTTTGAGCTAAATATTTAAACTCATTACATCGTTGCTGGTATTCTTCCAGCAATAATACAATTGAAACGACTCGCAACCGGCTATTAAATTTTCTGGCACAGTTTTTCTTTAACCATTCCTAAAAATTATTATGAAAGACTGGCTTAGAACAGTAATAGCAGGCTATGCAGGCTGGAAATGGGGAGGTGGCTGCCTCGGTTTCATTGCGGTGTTTGTTATAGTATATCTCTTGTTGGGAAATATAAATTGTTGAAAATATTCCCCGGTTTAACAGGTATGGCAATCCCTTTAAACAATTAATAATATTATTGACAAATCAGGGTTTGCAGTTTATTTTTCATTTGCTGATAATAGAGCTTGACCAAGGGTCCTAATAAAGGATTAGTCAAAGGATTGGCTATAGGGTTTTCATCCCATTTATTATTACTGATATCATAAAATTCATATTCAGTTCCGCTTCTTCTTTTATCATACCGGATCAGTTTGTATTTGCTTGTTCGTATGGCATATTGCCCTTCTTCGTTTTCGGTAAAAAGATAAGTTTCCCCAGTAGCCTTGGGATTGGTCATAAATTTTACCAGTGAGTAAGATTTTGTTCCTGATTCAGGGTTCGCAACACCAGTCAAATCCAGGATTGTTGCATATATATCTCTTGTATGAACAAGGGCATCACAGTCTGAGCCCGGAGAATTGATTCTTGTAAAATACTTATTAGGCTGAACTGAAATATTTACACCTGATAGCCAATGACCATCTGCAATAATGAAAGGAACATGAATGCCACCCTGATAAAGAGATCCTTTAAAATGTTTTGCGTCAAGTATATGCTTGTCAACAAGTTCACTGACAGCATCGGGTGTTCCATTGTCCCCGATAAATATGAAAATTGTATTGTCAAGCTCATATGGAAAATTCGCTTTCATATACGCAATTAAATTGCCTACAGAATGATCGAGGCATTCAAGCTGTTTTAAATAAATCTGCCGCTGGGGAAGTAAGGCTAAAGTTGTGCTGACGCAGATTGGAGAAAGATCACCTTGCAACCACTCTGTGCTTGTTGTTCCGGTACCATGTGGGGCATTAAAAGCTAAAACTGCTAAAAAGGGATCTCCCTTTACACATCTTGCATGTATCCACTTTCTGGCATCTGTTGTCAGATCTATAGTGGCATGAGTAGAACAAGGAACCTGTTGTTCCCCGTTTTCTGTTTTGGTCCAGTGGAAATAACTTGGTAACTCCCCACCCAGTGAACCTGCATAATGATCCCAGCCATTTTCCAATGGCAACTTCACATCGTAACCAAGATGCCATTTTCCGAATAAACCCTTCCGATAATTGCATGGCATTTTCAACGGCAGCGGAGTATAAATGTTGTGTAATGGATGTGCCTCAAGCTGCTCAGTAGAACTCTCCTGTATAGGAGAATAAATTCCATGAGTACAGCTGTATTGACCTGTATAAATTCCGGCCCGGGTTGGAGAACAATATGGATTTGACCAGGCCTGGGTAAAGCGAATGCCAGCATTTCTCAACATTCTTACCGTTGGCAGTTCAGTAGGATCAATATCCGAACTATATTGCAATGTGTTTGCATAAGGTTTTACCTGCTCAGCCCCGACATCATCAGCAATAATTAGTACAATGTTTCGTGGTTTTATCACGATCTTTTGTTGCACAATTTTTTGAGCTGAAGCATTACTTATTATAAGCAGCAACGCTGCGTAGATAAGATACTTTCTCATAACAGAAGGTTTAGATAGTTAAGGTACAAATTTTCGCCAATTTGGTCACCAAACCTTCTTATGTTTCTTGATACCTGCTTGTTGCCGGGTTTCTTCAGCATTAATTCATCCCCACTTTCCCTTTCACTGCTCAAATATTTTTTTCGAATCAAACCCGATCCATTAACGTTAAATAACATTCCTCCGAAACATAGTCCCAGCCCCCATTTTATAAAAACAGGAAGCAGGAAAAACTTTTTTAAAAATTCTGCTTAACATTTCTTTCACTAGATCCCGGCACATTGGCACCTGCTTTGAAATATACAGGATGACCGGGCAATAAAAATAAACCGTACCGCAAGCCGCCCGGCGATTGCAGTACAGAACAATTAAAATTTAAAAAATGAAAAAAATTTTTACACTCGTAGCCGGAATGTTGTTAACCGCAGCTGTATTTGCCGCAGACCGCAAACCTGTGGTCACCATTAACAGCAGCAAGAACTACAAAATAGTTATTGACGGCAAAAATTACTTCGGAGACAACATCACCCTCCGCCTGGATGACTATTTCAAAAGAAACCACACTATCAAAGTGTTTGAAATGAGACGTGGTTTGTATGTCAAGGGCGAAAGGCTGGTAGATGCTGCAACCTTCCGGGTTGACAGAAATGATGTGGCCATTACCATTGACCGTTTTGGCAATATCAGGATCCGGGAAATAAGAGGTCGCGGCCATAGCGGCTGGAATGACAAAGGGTATGATCATGACAACAGGTTCTAAGTTGATCTCGAAATGATAAAGACCACCCCGGAAGATCGGGGTGGTCTTTTTTTTTTAAAAATATTATTTAGGAGGCATGTTGTTCCGGTAACAACAAAGTTTATTTCAAGTCTATTTTTTTTCCTCAAATTCAAAACCCTGTTTTGGGTCTGGTCTTCCGGCAAAAGGTGGATAATCTTTATACAACCAGGCTAAATATAAATTCAATCTCGTCGCCCAGCGAAATGTGCCTGTATTAAACCGGTGCCAGTTATCGGGATATTTCCCGGTGAATAAAACGGCAAAAAAAGCAAAGAGCATAAGAAACCATGAGCCGATCATCCTGAAATATAAAATGAATATATGCGGGATACCAACATATATAAATCCGAGAAAGGTCCGTAATAACATTTCGCCGCGGCCGATCTGCCAGAATTCTAATTCAAAGGAGGTCTTATCATCTTTTCCATCAAGTCCGAATTGTGGATACCCATCTGCCAGGTTGCAAATACGGGCAGTAACTCTCAGGCTCCAGCGTTGAACCTTTACCACCCATTCATAATACCATTTGGGCGTTACACCGGTAAAAAGGATAATAAAAAATGATGCGAGGCTCATAAAATTTATAACAATCCCGCAGAGCATTAATAATAATAAATGCGGGATACAAATGTAAAGCCAGCCGAAAAAAAAGCGGAGAAGCAACTCACCCCTTGAGTATTCGGGCTGATGTTGGATTTCGTACGTAAGCATAGTAGTTGTGGTTTAGATATTAAAGCTAATATAAGTTTGGATCATTACAAGCGGTTATTCTCCCCTCCTCACAAAACGCAAAAGTTACCCGCCGCTTAAATAATAACCGGTTCCGGCATGGAAATCCATCGTACCTTATGTTTTCCTAAAAATTCGTTGAACATGAAAAAAATACTAAGCATCCTGTTATGTTGCCTTATTGTCCAATTTGCCCCTGCACAGGATGCAAAAGAAAAAGTGGAAAGAGCCTGTCTTGATTATATCGAAGGGTTTTACGAAGGAGATACCGCTAAACTCATCCGGAGTCTCAAACCAGCCCTCTATAAATTTGGTTATTGGAAAAATGACAAATCGGGGAAATATGAGCCCGATGAACATATGAATTTTCACGAGGCCATTGATTATGCAAAAGGAGTGCTTATGAAAAAGCATTTTGCCAAACAAGGCAGCCCGAAAAAAGTAGAAGTGCTGGATATTATGAACACGATTGCCTCTGCAAAAGTTACAGCATGGTGGGGAACAGATTATGTCCTGCTTTCAAAACAAGATGATAAATGGATGATAGAAGAGGTACTGTGGGAAGGCCCGTTGCAAAAATAACCCGGTGATTTTTTCTCTTATCCTTTCTTTTCATTCTCCTTCCGCATCCTTCTTAATTCTTTACCTGTCCAGATAATGAGTGGCACGGTAACAGCAAGGACAAAGAAAATGACAATATATTTTAACCAGGGTTTTAAAAAAGGCCGGCTGCCAATAAAATAACCGGCTGATACAAAGCTCAGGATCCAAATCACCGAACCCGAAAAGACCAGTAAAATAAAACGACGAAAATTCAGGCGAAGGATCCCCGCAACAATAGATGCAAAAGTGCGGATGATAGGTAAATACAAACCAAGTGTCAATGCGAGCCCGCCATATTTTTTATAAAATGAATCTGCTGTTGTAAGATGCCGCTTTTTGAAAAATCTTGAATCCTTCCGCTTGTACAACATGGGGCCTGCTTTCCAGCCAAACCAATAACCGGTGAGGTTTCCTAAAACTGAAGCCAGTACCAGGAAAGCACAAACGGTAAAAAGGTCATAATTCAGCGCACCTGTTGCGATAAATATTCCTGCTGTAAACAGTACGGCGCCGACCGGTATAAAAAAACAGAAGAAAAGACCGGTAGTACCATACACCAAAAGAAAAGCAGCCAGCAACCCACCATTCCTGATCAGTGATTCCACGTCGAAAATGGATAAAATATCAAGCAAGCTGATCCTCATCATTACCGGGTTTATGAGCCAAAGTTAGTATTGTTTGATTTCCGGGCCGCTGCCGGATGAAAAGCGGTGATCAAAAATAAATCTTGTGATCCAGATATGTAAAGTATATTTGACGTAAAATATACTTTACATCATGAAAAAAAGATTACTTCCTCCGGTGTTCAAAATGGTTGGGATTGCCATCATTCTGCTATCCCTTATCATTCTGTTTCTGGCAAGAGCATTGAACATAGTTTTTATCCGGGATATCATTTCCCATGACAAAGAATTGTTTTCGCAGATCGGACGCTCGGTATTCTTCACCGGTTTTTTATTCATCCTTTTAGCAAGGGAGAAAGTAGAGGATGAATTTGCTGATTTCTGCCGCCTGACAGCATTCCGAATCACATTTGTAACCGGGCTTATTGCAGTTATATTAAACTCTATCCCCATCCTGAACAATAAAAATATCGACAACTCTTATCACTTCTTGTTAATTGAATGCATTTTCTATATTATCTTTTTTTACGCTACTAAAAAAGGACTGATCAGGTATGAAAAATAATCTCAGGTATTACCGGGAGGAAAAAAAATTAACCCAGGAAGAACTTGCAAAGATGGCAGGCGTAAGCAGGCAAAGCATTATTTCAATTGAGAAAGGTCATTATATTCCTACATCCCTATTGGCATTGAAACTTTCTGTTGTTTTAAAAATAAAAACAGAGGACCTGTTTATTTTAGAAACCAAAGACTGGAAATAAAAAACGAAGACAGATGCATGATGAAATTTGTATCTTCATTACATGCACATTTCACCTGCCCATAAAGAAGATATTCCTGCATTGGTAAAATTGCTCAACGGTGCTTATCGCGGTGAAGGATCCAAACAAGGCTGGACCACCGAGGCGGATATGGTCGCCGGCGATCTCAGGACCGATGAAGCCAATATGAACGAACTGATGCAAATGCCAGGTGCCATTTTTCTGAAATACAGCAATGAAAGAAACGAGATCGAAGGCTGTGTATTCCTGCATAAAAGACAGGGCAAACTTTATCTTGGTATGTTAAGTGTGTCACCGGCTTTGCAAACAAAAGGCATCGGTAAGCAAATAATGGCAGCAGCAGAACTTTATGCCAGATCCCAGGGATGCCGTGCTGTTTTCATGCGGGTCATTTCCATTCGTCATGAATTAATGGCCTGGTATGAAAGACAGGGCTATTATAAAACAGGAGAAATTCAACCTTTCGATGATACAAAATTCGGGACAGCGAAACAACCGATCGAATTTGTTGTGCTGCAAAAGGATCTCTAAACGAAAATCTTTTAATAATTATTCTAATCGATCCGGATTATCCGGATAAGCGTATCCCTTACTCCACTGAGCATGGTACTGTATTTAATGGTATAATCACCCGGTATCAGAAATTGTATGATCGGATCCGGGGAAAGGATCGTTGGCCCTGAACCAAAATCCCATACAGGATTGGTTGAAAGAGGGTTTACCGTTTTAAAACTGATACCAAAAGGAGGGCTGGCGCATTTTTCCTGGAAATAAGAAAAAGCAGATCTGTTAGATGGCGGCGGGGGTTCAATAGCCACTAGTTTGCAAACAGAATCAACACCACCCGGTCCAGTAACTTTAAGTTTTAATAAAAAACTGCCGTTAAAGTTGTAAGTATGGGTTGGGTTAAACTGGGTCGATGTGTTGCCATCCCCAAAGTCCCACAAATAGCTCGCGGAATTAGTTGATATATTTATAAAAGTTATAGTACAGGGTGTGGGTTTCTCATACCCTGATATACTAAACTTGGCAGATGGTTTATTATCAGAAGTATTGTCGCCCTTGTGACAGGATGAAGAAAGAGCCAGGGCACCCAAAAAAACCAGTAGAAAAGTTTTCATAAAATCGTTGTTTAGGTTTGTATTGCAAATATAATCAATCCGGCTTCTGTTTTGACCCGGAAAGTACCAACGGAGCCCATTTTTATCTTCATTTTCACCTTTTGGATTGAAAGAAGTTTTATAAAAAGTATTATCTGGATGTAAACATTCTATTTTTGCAGCTGTATTTATTTAAAAAAGAGGAAATATGTTTCGGTTTATCATTCTCATTTCACTTTTGCTGCCTGCAACGGGTTTTTCACAATTGTATATCAACAAAACCAAAAGCCAGGTAAAACAGGAACTTAATAAAAGGTTCTTGAAAAAAGACAGTATTTCAGCCAGCATTACCGAAACCGACAGTACTTTATTACTGAAGATCAGGGGCGCCGGCGTTACTGAAGCCGACCATATTTACGGCTTTGACAGATCCGGGAAATGCAGCACAGAAAAAATAGTTACCTGGTGTGACTCCTGCCACGAAAAATTGCTGCAACAACTGCTTGCTGATAAAAAATACAATTGGAAGAAAATTAATATGAACCAGTATGTATCTGATTTTTCAGAAAGCCTTTTTATAGAGGTCCAGGTAATGGATGATGTATACTCCTTTACAATACTTAAGTTCAGCCTCAACAAAAAAATGTATGATTTTTTGCTGGAAAAAAACAACTAATTCTCCTTACCCTGTTGTTGTATAAATTGTTTTATCAAATCTGCTTCGGGCTGATCTTTGAATCTTTTTAATATCCCGGTTTCATGACTGGGGATAGTTAAGCTGTTATCGAATGGCATTTTCTCATACATTTTACCACCTGCAAAATGGCAGGGAGAACATTTCCTTTGAAGAACAGGCAACAGGTCCTTGTTATAATTAATCATATCAGTTATTTTAGATACTGTATGATGCGTTTCCCCACCCGGTTTTGCGGCATTGGAGATACAGCAATACAAACCTGCACTGAAAATAATAATGATCAGGGTCCTTCTCATATTCAAATAAACCGGTTGTAATGTTCAGCCGGTCATTTCTTTTGAAAAGTTAAACGAATTTTCATTTATTCCCATACCGTTCAACAAATTCCTCTTTTCGAAAAGTTATTTCCGCAAAAAATCCGGTAAGAATTGTACAGGCAAATGTTAAATTGCAGTTGCAATAAATCTTTACGTCATGGAATTAATAGCCAAAGATCTCGAAGCTGTCATCAGCCAGTACCTTCCTGCACTTAAATCATTGGATGAATCCCGTTTAGCACATAAACCCACTCCGTCAAAGTGGAGTAAGAAGGAACTGATCGGCCATATGATCGACTCGGCGCAATCCAATATCCGCCGTTTTATAGTGGCGCAATATGAAGAAATTCCAACGATCAAGTATAACCAGGATAAATGGGTGACTATTGCCCGTTACCAGCAATGGAATTCCAATGAACTCATTGATCTCTGGTATTTATTAAACAGGCAAATTTGTGAGATACTTAAAAACATATCACCTGAAATGGCACAACGGCAATGCATGACAGAGGAACTGCATACGATCGAATGGCTGGCAAAGGATTATATAAAACACCTTGAACACCATATGCACCAGGTGCTGGAACTGGAGCCTGTTGCTTATTCGTAATACGCTGAAAGAACCTGATTAGAATAAAAAATAAGAAATAAAGAATAAGGAATGAGAAAGTGAAGGACTTCTTAAAGAACGAAATACCAATTGTGTCTCGTCAGTGCTCCTTTCCCCCTTGCGGACAACCGTAGGTTGGGACCGAAGGTCGGGCTGGGATAGGAGGCTAAATAAGGAGTGAGAAAGTAAAAGCTGCAGCTTTTAGCAAGCAAACCCTGTCAGAATAAAAATTCTTGTATGGCCACCAATAAATTTTACAAAGCTGTTCTAACCACCGGTCTTATAGCAGGCGCTCTTGATGCCACTGCAGCCAGTATCCAGTATTATATCAATACAGGCAAGGAGCCTGCCCGGGTATTTCGTTATGTTGCCAGTGCTGTCCTTGGTAAAGAAGCAGTGACAAAAGACCTTTATACAATGGCCGCATGGGGGCTCTTGTTTCATTTGATCATTGCAATGACCTGGGCATTGATCTTTTTTCTTTTTTTCAGGCAGATCAGGTCGGTATTAAAAAACAAATTCGTGGCAGGTATTGTCTATGCATTATTCGTTTGGTGTATAATGAACTTCCTGGTAGTGCCGCTTGCTTTCGGTATGGACCTGGGTATGCAGGCAACAAGTTTATTTTCCCCGGCCCGGCTTAAAAGTTCATTGATTGCAATGGGGATCCTTATCATAGCGATCGGTCTGCCCATTTCATTACTGGCAGACAGGTATTATTCCAAAAAATAATTCGGGGTTCGCTTAGTTTTCCAGCAAACCATCATCCCTCCATTTTTTAAATTTAGCGATGGTGCTGTCAGGAAGTTTCTCTGTTTTTTTAAATGGCATAAAACCTTTATCCGTTGGATTAAGCTCTATGCGACGGATCATTTCATCAATATCTGTTTTTACATTGGCATAGTTGTCGTAGGCTTTTTTGCGTCCGCCTTTGGCAGGGATATGACAGGGTACACAATTATCCATGATCACTACTGAAAGGTTTGCCGTATAAGTTGATTTAGGTACCGGCGTAGCCGCAAGCTTCTTGCTTTCATTGCAGTTGGTAAATACCAGGACGGAAAGAATTACGCCGGTCAAAATAAAATATTTTCTCATGTTGAAATTTGTTTAGCCTTAAATATATTGAATATAGTTTACAATAGCCATCCAATCGTATAACTGGTTATTTATGGTTGCCAGCGGTCATTTTCTTTTTGAGTAGTAGGCAAATTTCACGCTGAGGCCGCTGAGGCCGCTGAGTTCGCTGAGGGTTAAACCAATATTCTCTGCGTTCTCTGCGCACTCTGCGTGAACCTTTTCAAATTGATCCAGTACTTCTTTTTGAGCGGTCATATTCTGCAACGATCCATCCGGTAACTTTGCAGCAGTTTTATGCTGACTGCAACCGCTAAAACATACCGCAATGCTTATTCAGGTTTGTCTAAAGAAACCTGGCTGCTTTCACTGATCATGCTGATCAACCGGAGCGGCACCATGGTAGTGCCGTTCATGACCCTGTACCTTACCAGTCCTAAAATGGGCTTCACGGTTGGAGAAGCAGGTATTGTATTTGGTTT
>DATHDV010000268.1:0-30312 GCA_035318845.1 Chitinophagaceae bacterium | reverse complement strand
TGAGCCGCTTCAATGAGTTTGCAAAAGAACCCGCCGCAGGCGGGAGGATGGAAGCGATGATCGATACGATTACGTTGCAACCCAGCCGGAGAGTGCTGAAACCAACTTTATTGGGAAATGTGGTCGCCAGATTAAAAGGGACAGACCCGGATGATGACCGCATTTTTATCATTAGCGGGCACCTCGATAATATGCGCAGCAATGTCATGGATGGAGAGGGTGATGCCCCTGGTGCGAATGATGATGCGAGCGGGGTAGCTGCAGTGATGGAGTGTGCCAGGATAATGAGCAAAAGAAGTTTCCCGGCCACGATCATCTTTGTTGCGGTGAGTGGCGAAGAACAAGGATTACTGGGTGCCGATTTTATGGCGGATAAAGCGAAAAAACAAAACTGGAATATCGAAGCCGTGTTGAACAATGATATTATGGGCAGCAATAACAGTAATGAAACGAATGTGATCAACAATACTAAGATCAGGGTGTTCAGTGAAGCATTTTCGCCCATGGATACCTTAAAGGCAGCGAGGATCCGGAGCCTTGGTTTGGAAAATGATGGCAAGACCAGGCAATTGGCCCGTTATTGTAAGGAGACCGGTGAACGTTATGTAGACAACCTTGAAGTGCTGTTGGTCTACCGCAACGATCGTTTTCTCCGCGGCGGAGATCATACCCCTTATGTGGAAAGAGGATTTGCTGCCATCCGCTTTTGTGAGATGAATGAAAATTATTATCACCAGCACCAGGATGTGCGAATGGAAAATGGCATTCAGTATGGCGACCTGCCTGAATTCATGGACTTTGAATACCTGAGAAAAAATACATGTCTTAATCTTTCCAATCTTGCCAATCTTGCAAAATCTCCTTCTATGCCACAGGAAGTGAAAGTGGATACAAGAAAGCTGACCAATTTCACCAACCTGAGTTGGAAAGCGCCAAAGAGCGGAATAGTAAAAGGTTATTTTGTAATGATGCGGGAGACCACCAGTGCATTCTGGCAAAAGAAAATTTTTACAACGGATACTAAAATGGACCTCCCTTATTCAAAGGATAATTATTTTTTTGCTGTACAATCAGTCAGTACAGATGGTAATGAAAGTTTACCGGTGGTGCCGGCCCCGGCAGGCAGGTAAATGAAAAATAAGAAATAAGGAATAAGAAAGTAAAGGAGCTTTTCGGGCTAAGATTTTAAACTGAGACACTACCCGGTCAAGCATATTAAAATGAAGTGGAGAAAGATAATACTATTTATAATTGGCGGACTCCTGGCAGTTCATCTTTTTGCACTATTAATATTAAAAGACTTCCATTTCAAAATCTTCAAAAAGTTTTATGGTTCAATAGGGGGAGCGGTAGAAATAATTATCCCGGTATGTGTTGTTATTATAATAGTGGTTTCATTTTTAGATGCTACGTCCAAAAATCGGGGATAATTTCAAATTAGGACACTACCCTATTTTCTCATTTCTTATTCCTTATTTCTCATTTCTTATTTTTACACATGCTTTCCTGGGATATTAAAAAATTCGACGACCTATCTCTGCACGAACTCTACGCCATTCTTCAACTCCGGAATGAAGTATTTGCCATAGAACAAAATTGTGTGTATCCCGACCTGGACAACAAAGACCAGCCTGCTTATCATTTAATGGGATGGAACAACGACAAAGCCGATAGCAATCGGCTCATTGCTTATACAAGGATTATCCCGCCAGGGGTATCCCACCCGGAACCATCTATTGGCAGGGTCGTAACTTCCCCATCCGTGAGAGGCGAAGGCATAGGCAAAGAACTGATGGAGCGTTCAATTGAACACATTTATAATGTATACGGAAAAACCCCTATTAGGATCGGCGCCCAGGTTTATCTTAAAAAATTTTATACCCGTCTCGGCTTTCTGCAGGCTGGCGATGTTTATCTCGAAGATGGGATCGAACACGTTGAAATGGTAAAACCATAAATCATTTTCGTAAAATCACTAAGGATATAAACTTTTGAATGCGGCCGGGATAAAGAAACACGGCGTTTTATTCTTTGCTTTTCTTTTTGTTTTTCTATTTTAGTTGCGAGAACCAATAGATTAGAAAACCAGAAATCCGATACCAATGAGAACAAGTGTACTACTTGTACGGCTGACCGTACTTATTTGTTTTTTTACCGTTTTTTCTTCCCGATGCGATGCACAATCCATCAGCACACCCAATGGTAAGTTTGAAGTGGGTCTTGGCATAGGTCCCATGTTTTTTTTAGGTGATCTTGGAGGAAGTGCCGGTGTAGGCACCACATTCATCAAAGACCTTGACCTGCCTCTTACAAAACTTTGCAAAGGACTTTATATCGAATATTATCCTATAGAATGGATCGGTATTCGTGTTGCCGGTAACATGGGATATGTAGAAGGAGATGATGCCCAGGCACCGGCGAAAGGTGGAGATGAGGAAGACCGCAAATACAGGAACCTGAGTTTCAAATCAAATATCAATGAGGCCTATGTTGCGCTGGAATTTTATCCAACATATTTCTTTGAAAAATATGATGGTCTCCTCGGCAAGCTTCGTCCCTATGTTTTGGGTGGAGTAGGTATCTATCATTTTAACCCCCAGGCCAAAGACGTTGATGGCAAATGGGTGGACCTGGCGCCCCTGAAACTCGAAGGACAGGGCTTTCCGCAATATCCCGACAGCAAACCATATAAACTAACGCAGAAAAATCTTTTAATTGGTTTTGGTTTTAAATATTACCTGAAAGAAAATCTGTACTTAGGTCTTGAAGTACTGCACCGTAAATTATTCACCGATTATGTAGACGATGCAAGTCACGACTATTATATTGATCCAATTTATTTTGATTACAACCTGCCTGCAGCCGATGCTGTAAAAGCAAGAAGGTTGTACTACAGGGGAACTTATACTTTTCCCGCAACACGTCCTTACCAGGAATTTGCAGAGAGAGGTGATCCAAAAGAAAATGACGCATATTTCTCTACCATTTTGAGATTTGGCTTGCGCATTGGCAACGTGGATAAGCGGAATAAACAATTAAAATGTCCCGTATTCTATTAAACAAATAAATAAAATTCTAAACCCCAAACCCCATGAAACTAAAATTCCACCAAAAAAATCTGAGAGCACTTCTTACTCTCGGCTTCAGCACCGGCGTGTTCTTTACCCAACCACTGTTTGCTGTTGAGACCCCGGCTAAAAGTGTATCTGGAATTACACACAACCCAGGTGAAGAAGAACCTGCAAAGAAAAAAGGAAAAACAAAGAGTTTTTCATCACTTAACAACAACTCAGTAAAAATTTATCCGGATGCCCTGAAAAGGGATATGCATGTTGTAGCCAAAAGCAATGAAGGCAAAGTGATAGATTTTTTTGTTTTTGACTTGCAGGGCACACTGATCCACAATTATAAAATGAAAGCCAAAGACCACAATGTCATTACAGGTCTTGCAAGAGGCACTTATGTATACCGTGTTTTTAATGGAGACGAAGAAACAGCGGCCGGTAAGTTTGAAATAAGGTAAGAGTCTTTGAAAAATATTTAAACGCTGTGCCTTTAAGCGGCAGGGAGCTTAATAAAATCTGATACCTGGTTGATAAAACCTAATCCGTTCTCTATTGGTATTCTCATTTGTATACATTTTATTAAACACTCTCTGCCCCGCTTATGGGCCTGTTTGGTTAAACAGTTAATTAGTTAATTGGTTTATTGGGTAATGAAAACTGAAAATATTTTAAAGTATTCGGGAACCCCTGATTAACTAATAAACTAATTAACCAATTAACTTCCCAACCCTGAGCTCTTTTAATCGTCATAACTAAGAAACCCGTAGTGGCGGGAAAATTGCTAAAATCCGGTATCCGGGTGAAAAACCGCTTAATTGCCGGACCCATGCTGTCAATTTTTTCTCCGAAAGGAGTCCCTTTGGGACAATCACTTCCTGCTCTACCTGCGGGTTTTTATTATTCCTCCCCGTCAAAAAAAAAGTCTTTCTTTCTCTTAAGTGCTGTTATTAACTGGTTTAAAAAAAACTGGCCCTCCCTGTTTTGTTTTTGAAAAACTGTCTTATATTGGTTTCGAAATCAAAACTAAGGGGACCTGAATCCAAAAAAACAGGGGCGATTACCGAAAAGCCATACGAGTAGGTAAAACCAAAATCAACCAAACTTATTATGGAAAAATTAGGCTTTCACAAATCGAAACTCTATTCATTGATCTTAGGCGCTGTTGCTTTAATATCAATGATATTACCCTGGTTTAGCGTAAAAGCTGCTGGCGGATTTGGAATGGGTTACGGCGTCTCCAAAAATGGTTTTGGCAGTTGGGGACTTTTAGTATTAGCCGGAATTGCTCTTGTTGCAGCTGCTTGTTTCATGGGAAATAAAGCATTACCATTTGATGATATGGGCAAAAAACTTGCCCTGGCCGGATTTGGAGCTATTGCCGGTGGAGCTCTTATTTACCTGATACGGATCCTTACTTTAGGTGGTGGTAAATATGGAGGAATGGTAAAAACATCTCCTGGTCTTGGTCTTTTCCTTGGATTAGCTGCCGGTGCAATTGGCTTACTGCTTCTTTTAGGTATTGTAAAAGTTCCTAAAAGCATAGATGATAAAGTAAAATAATTAGAAATTTTTTTTTAGTAAACCCCTTTTTAAAAGGGGTTTTTTATTGTCTGACTGTCAGACAAGTTCTGGTTTTAAAAATTCCGCCGTATAACTCTCTTTATTTTTTATAAGTTCCTCCGGTGTTCCTTCAAATAGGATCCTTCCTCCTCCATCACCACCTTCCGGTCCCAGGTCAATAATATGGTCCGCCACTTTGATCACATCCATCTGGTGTTCTATCACCAATACTGTATTGCCCCTGTCCACTAATTTATTAAGCACATCCAGCAAATGCTGGATATCCTCAAAATGCAAACCGGTTGTTGGCTCATCCAAAATATAAAAAGTTTTGCCCGTATCTTTTTTCGAAAGTTCAGTTGAAAGTTTTACCCGTTGTGCTTCTCCCCCGCTCAGCGTTACTGCAGATTGCCCCAGGGTGATATAACCAAGCCCTACTTCTTCCAGCACTTTTATTTTACGATAGAGATAGGGAACGTTTTGAAAAAATTCTACCGCTTCTTCCACGGTCATCTCCAGTACATCAGCAATGGATTTCCCTTTGTAGCGGATCTCCAGTGTTTCCCGGTTGTAACGTTTGCCATTGCATTTCTCACAATGCACATACACATCAGGTAAAAAATTCATTTCGATCACTCTCATCCCGCCTCCTTCGCACACATCACAGCGGCCGGTCTTTACATTAAAAGAAAAACGGCCGGCATTGTAGCCACGGATCTTTGCTTCAGGTACGGATGCAAACAGTGTTCTTATTTCCGTAAAGAATCCACAGTAAGTAGCGGGATTACTTCTTGGCGTTCTGCCGATCGGCGATTGGTCTATCTCAATTACTTTATCAATATACTCTAACCCTTTCACAGATCTATATTCAAGCGGCATCATTTTAGAACCATACGCATGTTTGGAAAGAATAGGGTAAAGCGTTTCATTGATAAATGTTGACTTGCCGCTTCCGCTGACGCCCGTGACACAAATAAATTTTCCCAATGGAAATTTTGCTTCCACATTCCGCAGGTTATTTCCCTTGGCGCCGGTGAGTTCAAGGAATTTGCCGTTACCCATTCTTCTTTCTTTTGGAACAGCAATTTTGTGCCGGCCATTGAGATAACCCGAAGTAAGCGTATCTAATTGCAGGATATGCGACGGTTCACCTTCGGCAACAATTTTTCCACCATGGAAGCCTGCCCTCGGCCCGATATCGATCAAATAATCTGCTGCCAGCATAATATCCTTGTCATGTTCAACTACGAGAACACTATTGCCTATATCCCGGAGATTCTTTAATGCATCTATTAACCTGTGATTATCCCGTTGATGCAAACCAATAGATGGTTCGTCAAGAATATAAGTAATGCCCTGAAGCTGCGAACCAATTTGCGTGGCCAGCCTGATCCGTTGCGACTCGCCGCCGCTTAGTGTTTTAGAAGGACGATAAAGTGTGAGATAAGTAAGGCCTACATCCAGCAGGAATTGCAAACGCTCTCTTATTTCTTTCAATACATCTTTTGCAATGATCTTTTGTTTGTTTTCCAGCATCAGTTCAATGCCGTCAAACCATGCAGCAAGATTGTCGAGATTCATATTACTGAGCTCCGCAATATTTCTTCCGTTTACTTTGAACCAGAGACTTTCTTTTTTTAATCTTGCTCCATTACAGGCAGTACAATTTTTTAAGGTCATAAACTTCTGTACCCATTCGCGGAGACCCTCTGTGCTGTAAGAAGAAGAAAACCACCTCTTGAGCATGGGAATAATGCCTTCATAGCTGCCCGTATATTCATGCGGAACTGTTTCATCATCCACATCTACATCAAGTGATGGATTAATATTTTTGTCGCCATATAATAGTAGATCCAACTGGGCCTTTGGAAGATCTTTTACAGGTTTATCCAATTTAATTTTATACTTGGCGGCAAATGCTGCCACCTGCTGAAACACACTGGCATTTCTTTCTTCCCCCAATGGTGCAATACCACCTTCCTTTACACTTTTTGAAGAGTCCGAAAGCACTTCATTGATATCGATCGTATATACATTTCCCAAACCTTTACAAACCGGGCAAGCGCCATAAGGAGAATTAAATGAAAAAGCATTCGGTGAAGGTTCTTCATAACTGATACCGGTGTCTTCACACATCAACATTTTAGAATACATGGTCCCCCCGCCCCCCGAAGGGGGGATCTCCGAAGACTCTGCTGTATCGAAGTGATTTTTTTTATTTGAAGACTTTCCGGAAGCCCCTCCTTCGGAGGGGTTTGGGGAAGCCGCCACAAACATCAGATCTTTTCCAAGCTTCAATGCTTGCTGCACACTCTGGCTCAACCTGGGTTTTAATTCATCGGTCACCTGCAACCGGTCCACCACCAATTCTATATCATGGATCACATACCTGTCCACCTGCATCTTGGGAGCCAGGTCTTTTATTTCTCCATCCACCCTGACCTTCAGGTATCCTTTTTTTCTTACTTCCTCAAACAACTCCCGGTAATGCCCTTTGCGGCCACGAACCAGCGGGGCCAGCAAGGCGATCTTTTTCCCTTTATATTTATTGAAAATATTCTCAACAATTTCTTCTTCGCTCCACTTCACCATTTTTTTACCGGTATTGTAAGAATATGCTTCACCAATTCTTGCATACAACAGCCGGAGAAAATCATAGATCTCTGTAACCGTACCCACCGTTGAGCGGGGGTTTTTATTGGTTGTTTTTTGTTCAATGGATATAACCGGTGAAAGCCCGGTGATCTTATCCACGTCGGGACGCTCCATATCGCCAATGAATTGACGGGCATAAGCGCCAAAGGTTTCCATATAACGTCTTTGCCCTTCTGCATAAATCGTATCAAATGCCAATGAAGATTTTCCGCTGCCACTGATACCTGTGATCACCACCAATTTGTTTTTGGGAATGGCAATATCAATATTTTTCAGGTTGTGCACCCGGGCGCCGAATACTTCGATCATATCATGATGCTGACTAGCTGAAACGGATCCGTTACCTTTTTCTTTCTTCATACAATGAGGATTGTAAAGATACTGATTCGCCTGCTGAAGAAGATGCATGTCTCGGCAACAGTATTTAAGAACATCTTAAGAATGAAAATATTAGCCATTTCAATTATAAGTATGCTGCGATGTGTGCATGGTAAAAATTTTTTAAGTTATCCACAAAATTTCATTCTGGCACAGTATTTTGAAGAAATGGCCGAGTACCAATTCAATCATTTAAAATACTAATTATGAAAAAGACCATTGGAATTGTGGGTGTTACTGTATTGTCCCTACTTACCATATCCGTACATGCACAACAAACACAGACATGGGATCCTAAAAAAAATCCTACAGTAGAAGCTATCATTTCAAAATATGAATTAAAACCTGTGACTCCGCCGGTAGAATTAAAAGCCTCAGATATTTTCCCGGTCATCGGGAAATATGAATCGGCTACAAATGCTGATGCAGCTTCCGTGACGGTTAATCCTGACCAACAAAATAAAGGTATGGTGTGGATCGAAGGTCTTCCGCAAGGCAGGGTCAAAGCCATGCTGAGAAAATCACCGGCTACCTATAAAATACCTGCACAGAAAACCCAGGATGGAAAAGAAGTGGCTGAAGGAACATTGATCTTCGATAAAGAAACAAATACATTAAGCATTTGTATTGGCAAACCCTATAATACGGAAGACCCTGCGTCTGTTTTTCTGCCGGCAGTTGAAGAACCTGCAGTGATAGTAAAAACAAAATCAAATAAAACAAAGATAAAAAAAGTGGAAACACCTAAAGCCTGGATATACACTGGCACAAAACTTGCACAAGAAACAGTTATGAATTAAAAGCATTCATTGGGACGATTCATCACAGTAACATACGGGGTTGCAATCTTGCGACCCCATTCTATTTTTAGCTCCGAAACCTTTACTGGTCTTCGTTTTATCCCTACACAAACAGTTGTTTGAAAAAAATTTTATCTTATTGATTTGGAAATACAGATTGATCCCCTATATCTTTGCTGTAGTTCTTTTTTATTACTTATCAAGAAAGGCAGAGGGTAATGGCCCGATGAAGCCTTGACAACCTCCCTTCGCTTCGCTCAGGGTGACAAAAAGAAAGTTTTGTCATCCCGAACGATAGTGAGGGAAAGGTGCCAATTCCATCCCGACGATAAATGCCGGGACAGATAAGTCAGATCAAAAGCTTCAAAATATTTCGACAATATATTCAAAAGCTCATCTGATTTATCGGGTGAGCTTTTTTCATTCCCCCTCTCCGAAAGGAGAGGGATGGGGTGAGGTTGCTCCCCGATAGTCTTTCGTTGGTAAGTGATATAAATGCCTAATCAATTTTTATCATGTTTAAACCCAACGAAAAATGAGTACCAATGCAACACAACTGATCCACAGTATCCCGGTTGATGAATTAACCGGCGCCATCTCTGTTCCTATTTATCAAACATCCACTTTTGTCCAGGAAGCCCCGGGAATAAACAAGGGTTATGATTATGCCCGTACAGGAAACCCGACAAGAGCCACCTTGGAAGACATCATTGCCAAATTAGAAAATGGTTCTGTGGGTGTTGCTTTCGGCAGCGGTCTTGCCGCCATCGATGCCGTAATAAAACTTTTGGAAACCGGTGATGAAATATTGGCAGTAGATGATATTTACGGAGGTGCCTTTCGGCTTTTCACTCATATCTATCAGAAGTTCGGCATTCAAGTAAATTATACTGACACTACTACTATTGAAAATGTTTTTAATGCAGTAACTCCCAAAACAAAACTCATCTGGATCGAAACACCGACCAACCCGACATTAAAGATCTCAGACATTGAAGCCATTGCTAAAATTGCCAGGGCCAGCGGATGTTTGCTTTGCGTGGATAACACTTTTGCTTCACCCGCATTACAACAACCACTTTTGCTGGGAGCTGATATTGTAGTTCACTCTGCCACGAAATATCTTGGTGGTCACAGCGACCTGATCGCCGGCCTGGTGGTGACGAAGGATAAAGAGTTGGGAAGTAAAATAAAATTCATACAGAATGCCAGCGGAGCCATCCTTTCTCCATTCGATAGCTGGCTGGTGATCCGCGGCATTGAAACACTACCGCTAAGAATTAAACAACATTGCATCAATGCGCAGGCGGTGGCTGAATTTTTAGAAACTCATCCTGCAGTTGGCAAAGTTTATTATCCCGGGTTGAAAAATCATGTGAACCATGGAATTGCTGCAAAACAATCAACAGGTTTTGGCGGGATCGTTTCTTTTACATTGAAAAATGATACGGAAGAGGCTGCAACAGCATTTGTCACTTCCACGCAATATTTCAAACTGGCGGAGAGTCTTGGTGGTGTAAAAAGCCTGCTTTGTCACCCCGCACAGATGACACACAAATCCATTCCTTCAGAAAAAAGAAAGGCAGCCGGTGTAGCTGATAGTCTTATTCGTCTCTCTGTCGGATTAGAAGAAGCAACAGATCTTATCAATGACCTGGACCAGGCATTTAACGCAGTATCATTAACTAAAAATAAAATCAAAACCGCAACCCTCTAATGGAAACACATAAACAATTAACCATCGGGCTTTTTGGGTTTGGCGTTGTCGGCGAAGGCTTGTATAAAGTATTACAACAAACTCCTTCGTTGAAAGCCCGCATCAAAAAGATCTGTATTAAAAATCCCGAAAAAGAAAGGAATGCGCCGGCTTCCTTTTTCACGACCGACAAAGACGAATTGCTGAACGACCCGGATATTAATGTCATTGTAGAAGTGATCGATGATGCAGATGCTGCATTTAAAATTACATCTACAGCATTGAAAAACGGAAAAGACGTAGTTAGCGCCAGTAAAAAAATGATAGCAGAGCATTTACCGGAACTGCTGGCATTGCAACAGCAAACAGGCAGATCTTTTTTGTATGAATCTGCCGCCTGTGCTTCCATCCCTGTTATCAGGAACCTGGAAGAGTATTACGATAACGACCTGTTGCATTCCATTAAAGCCATCGTAAATGGCTCCACTAATTTTATTTTGACAAAAATGTTTGACGGGGGTCTTGATTTCAAACAGGCACTGATATGGGCACAGCAATCCGGTTTTGCAGAGAGTGATCCCAAATTGGATATAGAAGGTTACGATGCTGTAAACAAGTGGACCTTTCTTTTAACCCATGCCTACGGTATTATTGAAAGGCCAGATGCCATTTTATTCAATGGCATTCAAAACATCCATGCTACTGATGCTGTTGTTGCAAAAGCAAAAAATCAACAGATCAAATTAGTGGCACAGGCTCAAAAACTACAGAACGGGAAAGTAGCTGCTTTTGTATTACCACAATTTGTAAAACAGGACGACCATCTTGCGTTTGTAAAAAATGAATACAATGGCGTGGTGATCGAAAGCAGTTTTGCAGACAAGCAATTCTTTTACGGCAAAGGTGCCGGCAGCTTTCCAACTGCGTCGGCAGTACTCAGTGATATTTCAGCTTTGCGCTATCAATATAAATATGAGTATAAAAAACTTTACCATCATCAGCCACATGAGCTGAGTAATGATATTTATCTACGGGTATATGTAAGTTTCGAAGACCTTGCCTTTATTCCCCGTGAACGTTTTGAATGGATCGAAGAATGGCATGCACAGGAAGACAGGAAATGGCTGGTTGGAGTTATTTCCTTCCCGGAACTCAAAGAAAATACCTGGTGGAAAGAGAATAATACATCACTTATACTATTACCTGAGCCCATCATTGAAGAAATAGAAACCCGGAAGCTGAAGAAAAGAAGCCTGGAACTTGCCGGAGTAATATGAGATGATAGATGATAGTTGACAGATTATAACGACAACTATCAACTATCATCTATCAACTATCATCTAAAAGCTGTTTCTTACCTTTACCGGATATTCTAAAATCATGCGGGAACTTTCAGTTGTCATAACAGTAAGGGACGAACAGGATAATATCAAACCGCTGTTTGAATCAATACGTTCAGCTCTTAGTAATATTGACTATGAAATAGTGCTGGTAGATGATGGCTCAACCGATAAAACCAAACAACAGGTACTGGAACATGCCGATGACAGAACGATATTGGTGGAACTCAGAAAAAATTATGGTCAAAGCACGGCTATGACGGCCGGCATTGATTATTCCCGTGGCAAGTATGTGGCTTTATTGGATGGAGATCTTCAGAACGATCCCACTGATATACCCGCCATGCTCGAATTGTTGAAAAAAGAGGATTGGGATGTAGTGGCCGGTAACAGGAAGAACAGGAAAGATGGTTTTTTTCTCCGCAAAATACCCAGCAAGATCGCCAATGCATTGATCCGCCGGATGACCGGTGTTTATATCCGTGATTATGGTTGCACATTGAAAGTTTTCAGGAGAGAGATTGCTGAAGAATTAGGATTATATGGCGAGTTGCACCGGTTCATACCTGTGCTGGCCAAATTGCAGGGCGCCAGGATCACACAGGTTGATGTAAAACACCATCCCCGTGTTCATGGAAAAAGTAAATACGGTATCAACCGCACTTTTAAAGTAATGAGCGACCTGGTGCTGATGGTTTTTATGCGGAAGTATATGCAAAAGCCGATGCATCTTTTCGGTACGATCGGTTTTATCAGTTTCGGCATTGGCGCCGCCATCAATATTTACCTGCTTGTTTTAAAATTAATGGGAAATGATATCTGGGGGAAACCCTTGCTGATATTAGGATTGATCTTGCTGCTGGGTGGTATCCAATTTATCACCATCGGTATCATTGCCGATATTAATACAAGGACCTATTTTGAATCGCAGAACAAGAAAACATATAATGTAAGAAAGGTTTACCATGCTAAAAAAGAAGTAAACCATGTTTCTGATATAACGATGTAATACCTATTGTATTTCTAAATTATTCCAGCAGATTCCGGTATTATGCCGATGTAGCAGCCGTTTAGGCCAACGTAGTTGGGCTATTACGGATGCACAATCGGTATAATTATTGCATCAGCAGTTCTTCGTTTTGCAAAAACCAGTCGTAGAATTTTTTTAACCCGTCTTTCAGATCTGTTTGCGGATCGTAACCAAGTAATTGCTTTGCCTTGCTGATATCAGCAAAGGTTTTGGATACATCGCCGGGCTGTTCGGGAAGTTGTTCGATCTTTGCTTTCTTACCGGTCACTTCTTCAATGGCTGCGATCAGTTCTTTTAGCGAGACAGAATAATTATTACCCAGGTTAATGATCTCAAAATTGGTTTTATCATACTGCATCGCAGCGACAACGCCCTGAACAATATCATCGACAAAAGTATAATCACGGCTGCTGCTGCCATCTCCATACATAGTAATAGGTTCTCCTTTTAAAATGGCTTTGGTGAACTTATGAATAGCAAGATCGGGCCGTTGTGAAGGACCATAAACTGTAAAAAACCGCAAAGCAATAAAACGGATATCATATAATTTACTGTACACATGCCCCAGCATTTCACCGGCCAGTTTTGTCATGGCATAAGGACTGATGGGCATCAGTTGTTCACTTTCTTTCCAGGGATAATGATCATTGATCCCATATACACTGCTGCTGGATGCAAAAACAAATTGCTTTACGTTTTTTTCTTTTGCGAACTCAAGCAGTTGCTGCATGCCGATCACATTCGTTTGCTGGTAAGCCAAAGGGTTTTGAATACTTGGCCTTACGCCTGCCTTGGCGGCAATATGAACGATCACGTCAACGGGTTCATCGATCAGCTCACATAACTCTTTTGACGATATAGTTGAAAGATCATCATACAGGAAATGAAAATCAGGATTAGTTTTAAAGTCCCTGATGTTAAGTTGCTTGATATCGGCAGAATAAAAAGGATCAAAATTATCAATGCAGGTAATTTTTATTCCCGGATCGCTCCTGAATAAAGTATTTATAAGATGACTGCCAATAAAACCAGCCCCGCCGGTGATCAGATAATGTTGCATATTTTTAAGATCGCCGCAAGATAACCAATAATCAAATGCCTGTTCTGCCATTGCATCAAAGGCATATTTATTTATTATTAAGGCTGCTTAACAGCTTTTTTATACGTTTGTAGTTATCATTATGAAAGTTGCCTTTATTACACGATCCACGCTTGACACAGCCCCCGGCGGGGATACCATACAAATTAAACAAACGGCAAAGCAACTTAGAAGCCTGGGTGCAGAAGTGGATATCTTGCCCACCACTTTAAAAATTGACTACGGCCAGTACGACCTTCTGCATTTTTTCAACATTGTCCGTCCTGCAGATATTCTTTATCATATTACTAAAAGTAAAAAACCATTTGTATTATCTCCCATTTTTATTGATTATAGTGAATATGACCGGCATCACCGTAAAGGGATCAGCGGTTTTACCTTTCGCCGGTTCTCCCCTGCTGCCAATGAATATCTCAAAACGATCGGCAGGCGGTTATTCGGAAAAGACAGTCTTCGCAGTAAAAACTTTTTATTCAAAGGTCAAATGCGAAGCATAAAAGAGGTTATCGGAAAAGCTTCCTGGCTGCTTCCAAATTCAGAGGCTGAATATACAGCGCTTGTGAAGGAGTATAAGATAAATAAACCTTATACAGTTGTGCCCAATGGCATTGATCCTTTATTATTTCAACCTGGTCAAACAGTGACCAGGTCTGAAAAACTGGTGATCTGTGCAGCAAGGATCGAAGGAATTAAGAACCAGCTTAACCTGGTTAAGGCGCTGAACAATACCGAATTTACATTGCTTCTCATTGGATCGGCTGCGACCAATCAGAAAAATTATTATAAACAATGCAGGCAAATTGCTTCTGACAATATTCAGTTCATTGATCATATCCCGCAGGAAGAATTACTGGCTTATTACAAAAAAGCAAAAGTGCATGTACTGCCAAGCTGGTTTGAATCATGTGGTCTTTCCTCCCTGGAAGCAGCGGCCATGGGATGCAATATTGTAATTACCGATAAAGGATACACCCGGGATTATTTTGGCAACCATGCATTTTACTGTGATCCGGCAAATCCCGCATCCATACTTGATGCTGTGAGAAAAGCTACTCAATCGGAATGGAAACCCGAATTACAGGAAAAAATATTCCGTGATTTTACCTGGCAACAGGCTGCGGCTGCTACCTTCAATGTTTACAAAAAAGTTTTACAAAGTTGAAACAATGAGAATTGGTATTCTAGGATCAAGAGGTATTCCCAATAACTATGGTGGATATGAACAGTTCGCAGGCGATCTGTCTGCAGGATTGGTTCAAAAAGGTCATGAAGTTTATGTTTACAATTCCGATAAGCATCCTTACCAGGAAAAAGAATGGAACGGCGTAAAAATTATCCATTGCAAAGATTGGGAACATAAGATTGGAACTGCGGGCCAGTTCTTATATGACAGGAACTGCATCAACGATGCCCGGAAAAGAAATTTTGATATACTTCTCCACCTGGGATATACCAGTGATTCGGTCTGGCATAGAAGATGGCCAAAAAAAACTGTGAACATTGTTAATATGGATGGGCTTGAATGGAAGCGAACCAAATACAACAGGTTTACCCGCCGCTTTCTGAAATGGGCAGAATCGCTGGCAGCAAAGCATGCTGATGTTTTAGTTGCCGACTCGCCGGCTATCGGTCAACATATATTGGATACATACAACAAGGAATCCATTTTAATCCCATATGGCGCCACTGTATTTACAAATCCCGGTACCGGAGGCCTGGATAAATACAAACTTAAACCCTATGAATATTTTATTGTAATAGCCCGGATGGAACCGGAGAATAATATAGAAATGATCATAAAGGGATATATCGCTGCTGGTCAAAGCTTCCCTTTGTTTTTGATCGGGGATATCGCGGGGCATTTCGGTAAATATATTTCAAAGCGATACGATCATTCAAATATAATTTATGCCGGATCCATTTATGATACAGCGCTATTAAACAACCTCCGTTATTATTCCAAACTTTATTTTCACGGTCATTCTGTTGGCGGCACCAATCCCTCGTTATTGGAAGCCATGGCCTGTGGCTGTTCCATCGCTGCACATGATAATGTTTTCAATAAAGCAGTTTTAGGAAATGAAGCTGAATATTTTTCAACAGCTGCGGATGTGTCAAAGATCATGAATACGACACAAGAACCTTTCCGGATCGATCAACACAGATCATTGAACATAGAAAAGATCCGGACCATTTATGATCCCGTAAAGATCATCAATGCTTACGAGGAGCTCATGCTAAATGCCTGCCATAAATAAAAATATTACCTTACAAAAAATAACCAAGACCAAAACCTGTTGATCCGCTTTCTGTATGACCCGAAAATTGCTCAAAGATGTTTCCGCCAGCACTGTGCAAGTGATAATAGTCCAGGTGCTGGGGATCTCCGTATTTCTCCTTACTTCCCTTTATTTACCCAAAGAAGTTTATGGTGAACTGAATTGGTCCTATGCCGTGCTTATATTTATTACCACGGTACTCAGCCTGAGACTTGAACAGATCGTGGTGAAAAGAGCAGCTGTTGATAAGGATGTCTCCGTGATCATGACCCTTTATATGCTCCATGTCTTCTTATCAGGCGTGGGTTTTTACCTGTTGCTTTTAGCGTTAAGCTATATTTTCCCTGCATTCTTTACCGTACATAGTTTTTTGCTGATCCTCGGCATAAGCCAGGTACTTGCTTTCTTTTCATCTCCATTCAAGAATGTAGCAAATGGAAAAGAAAAGTTCGGCTATTTAGCCATCATGTCCTCAACAGCCATATTGATCAGGGCGATCGGGTTATCTATTATTATAATTTTTTTCGACCTCACTGTACAATGGGTAATGGCCATATTTATTGCCAGTTCATTTATTGAATTACTGGTTTGTTATTATCTCGTTAGTAACCGTATGCAGGTAAAGCTTACTACTCATATCCGTTTTAGCGATTATGTTCTTTTATTAAAAGAGTCGCTGCCGCAGATCGGCGTGGCGGTTTTGATGGCTGGCATATCAAGGATGGACTGGATCCTGCTTGGATTTTTTTCGACTGCCACGCTTACGGCTGAATACAGTTTTGCTTACCGGGTCTATGAAATATCTCCTCTCCCTCTTCTTATTATTGCACCGGTGCTCCTGAGCCGCTTTGCAAAATATTTTGCGGGCAATACAGAACAATTACTTCTGCAAAAAAAAGAAAAGCTCAGCCTCCTGGTAAGAAGTGAAATGATCGTAGCCACTTTAATACCGCTTATCCTGAATATTATCTGGGTGCCGCTGATAGATTCCCTGACCGCTAATAAATATGGCGCAGTCAATCAAAGTACATTCCTTATTCTCTCCTGCTGTATTCCTTTTCAGTATATCAGCAACATATTATGGTCGGCTCATTTTGCACAAAATCGTTTAAAACTTATTTTGCGGGTCACACTTATCAGCTTTTGCATCATACTGGCCGGCGACCTGTTGTTCATCCCTCTTTATAATGTAAAAGGAGCCGCTCTTGTCTATCTTGCGGCAATGATCATTGAATACATTAATTACATGCGTTCATCTGCATTATCAAAGATCAAAGAAACATGGCAGTCATTACTGATCTGTTTCATCGCAGCAGCCGGTAGTGGTTTCGCAGCCTTTTATATATTTGAAAATGTTCTTTACCGCCTCGCCTTTGCGTTGCCCGTATTTTCTTTTTTATTGCTGGCAACCAGGCAGTTGCGGATAAACGATATAGTATATGTTTTCCAATCACTGAAAAAGAAAAAAACCTGAATTAACTTCTGCCGCCAACACATGAGAGCAATATACCAGTTCAAAAATGATTACTTCAGAAAAGTAAACTGGACATTATTGTTGTTCCTTGTATTTGCTCTGAATGTAAAAATGCCGGTAAAGATCGCAACGATCATCCTTTTTTTATTCCTGAACAAAAAACTGTTCTTAGAAAGATCCTTTTACCGCCAGAAATTCATTTGGTTTTATTTCAGCCTGATCGGCATTACACTGATCAATGTACTCCTTAATATATCATCCGTATCTGTCCCCTACCTGGTTGCAGTATCGGTCGGCATTCTGTTCTGGCTTTTGTGCGCCGGTACAGCTTTTCTCAATAGCTGGTTTGTTGAAAAAACGGATACTGAAAAACTTCATACTACCATTACGCTCTTTTTTATTTTGAATGCAATGGTGACCCTTGGTCAATTGCTCCTTATCATGCTGGATGCCGGTTCTCTTAATCCTTATCTCTACCAGGGCATGCACCAGAAATATTTTATTGGCACCGGTGACCTGATGACAGGCATTACGTTCGATGTTTCCACCACCAATGCGATCCTGAATGCTTTTGGGATCGTTTATTTTCTGAAACGCAACAGGATGGGTCTTGTATTACTCTGTATGGTAGTGCTGCTGCTGACAGCCAGCAACTTCACCAATGTCCTGTTGCTCCTTGTCCTTGTATTTCTTTTTGTTTTTCAAAGTAACCGGGATCAGAAAAGTATTATCGTAGTTTGTTTTTTTCTGCTGATAATCTTTATGAGTAAAATATCTCCGCAGAATGACAATTATGTTATTGATGCCTATAACAAAGTATTTAAGAAAAAAGTTGCACTAAAAGCAAAGCAAAAGAGCAATATTTTATTGACAGAAAAACCAGACAGCCTTCTTAATGCTGAAGAAAGAAAACAAAAAAAAGCTATGCTGTACCTGGACAGCCTGAATAGAATTGCTTCAGAAATCAAACGAAAAGAAGATTCCCTCAAACATCCCGGCCAGGAACCGGGATCACAAATACAGTATGCATCAAAACCTTTTATCCCAAAGCCCAGTATCCATACTGAGCCATTCCAGCGAAGAAGAGACACAACAATATTTCAAAAAGAGCTACTTGATTTTGCCGTTAAAGCAATCCCGGCTTTTGATACCAGCCTGAAACAAACCAAGTCACGGAAAATACCGGGCAAGTTCATTGCATTTCAACAGACTTATCGTTTTTTAAAAGATCACCCGATGAAAATATTTACCGGTAGTGGTACAGGCAATTTTTCTTCGAAACTTGCTTTCCGTGCTACGGGCCTGGGAATGGCCGGAGGTTATCCAAAAAAGTTCGCTTACACCAATCATGATTTCCTGGTTAACCATCTCAACCTTTATCTCAATTATTTCAGCAAGGATATTGAGTTGCATTCACTGGTCAACAGTCCCAATGCCGTGTATGATCAGCTGATCGCCGAATATGGCATATTGGGTGTTCTCGCCTTTATCTTTCTTTACCTGGCATTTTTTATAAAGTATCTAAGAAAGCTTACTTATGGCATACCGCTCATGCTGCTATTATTGGGTTCGTTTGGGGTGGAGTATTGGTTTGAGCAATTATCCATTGTAATCATTTTTGAACTGCTGATGTTATTGAATATAAAAGAAACAAAAGAGCAAAATGGATGATGTCAAAGTAACTGTGCTGATGCCTGCCCGGAATGCAGAAAAATATATAGCGGAAGCCATGCGTTCTGTATTGGAACAGGATTTTACTGATTTTGAATTCCTGATCCTTAATGATGGTTCAACGGATGATACTGCTAACATCATAAAACAGTTCGGCGATCGCCGCATCAGGCTGATCGAACAACCAGGACAAGGTATAGCTATTACCCTGAACAAAGGTTTGCAGGAAGCAAGGGGCCGGTATATTGCCCGCTTTGATGCAGATGATATTTGTTTTCCCGGAAGGTTGCAGAAACAGGTAAAGTTCCTTGATGAGAACATGGATCATGTATTAACCGGCTGTGATGCTGAATACATTTCTGAAAATGGTGAACATCTTTTCAACTTCTCTTGTACCGGACATTCACACCAGGAGATCATGAACAAGCTTTATGTGAATTGTCCTTTTATTCATTCAGGGGTTATGTACCGGAAAGAAATGGTATTGAAAGCAGGCGGATACTCTCCCGACGCTCATAATTTTGAGGACTATCTTCTATGGATACAGTTGGCAAAATATGGACGGTATTCCAACCTCCCGGAGCAACTCATCAAAGTAAGGTTCAATCCCAACTCGGCTACTATTGATGAAAAATGGAGAGGCCATCGTTTCCGGAAGCTGAAAAGAAATATTATCCGCCGTGGTATTATAACAAAAGAAGAAGGTGAAGAATTGCAAGCCATCATTAAAAACCAGGATGGGCAAAAATTCAAAGAGGGAGCTTATTATGCATTATGCGGGAAAAAATTCCTGCTTGATAATCATCAGCCTGCAAAAGCAAGATCACATCTTGCCAAAGCTATCCGGCATTACCCTTTACGATTTGATAATTACGTTTTATATATGCTCAGCTATTTTCCCGGGTCCTTTATAAACTGGCTTAACAGGAAAAAGCTGAATTAAGTTGTCACACAAAAGAGAAAAAATTGAATTGAAAAATATTTTCGTCATACAGGATTCACTGGAAAACAAGATCACTTATTACCATCTTGCTGCATTTGTCATATTGTTTCCTTTTGACAGGTTTTACAGCGAACTGGTCGTTATAAGTTTATTACTACACACTCTCATTCATATCAAGAGATCGGGACTCCGTTCAATTTTAAGTGTTCAAAACCTGGTATTGAGCTCAGTTTTCCTGATAAGCATTATATCTATTACCTGGTCATCAGACAAAAAAGAAGCATTTAAAGATATCGAGCGGCAACTTGCTATTCTTTTATTCCCGGTCATATTTTCTATTGCGGGGTTGGATTGGCAGCAATACAAAATAAGGATACTCAAAATATTTGGTCTTACCTGTGTGCTTACGGTACTCTACCTCTATGCAGATGCCATCCATATCATTCTTTATAACAAGCTTCCGTTGACCACTTTATTTTCCATGTCGTTTCTTAACCACAATTTCTCAGGGCCTGTCGGGCTGCATGCCACTTATTGTTCTATGTATGTTGCTTTGTCCATTGCTGTGTTCTTACATCTTTTTCTGAATGAAAAAAGAAATAACTACCGTCTCATCTATGCTGTTGCTATTGGCATTCTCCTGGCCGGCTTGCTCCAGCTTGCATCCAGGTCAGTGTTACTTGCAACTATTATCCTGATCATACCGGGCTTCCCTCTTTTTATGCCGAAGGGAATACAAAGATTCAGGTTCATTGTAGTTTCATTACTCGTCTTACTGATCGCCATACTGGGTATAACCAGGATCGATTCTTTTAAAAAAAGATATGTAGGAGATCTTAAAAACGACCTCACGCAGGCTTCTATCAATAACGAGATACTGGAGCCCCGCATCATTCGCTGGCATTATGCCGTTGAGTTAATAAAACATTCACCGGTGATCGGTTACGGCAGCGGCTCGGAAGGAAGATTATTAAAAGAAAAATATTTTGAGAACAAACTCTATAATTCCTATTTAAATGAACTAAATGCCCATAACCAGTACCTGAGCATCCTTTTAAAATCAGGGATCGCGGGCTTAATTATCTTTTTGCTGACCCTTATATTCGGTTTCGCGATGGCCTGGCTCAACCGGGATATTGTCTTTGCGGCATTTATGATCATCATCAGCATCGTTTCTTTCTCCGAAAATATACTGGATATGAACAAGGGAATATTCTTTTATGCCTTTTTCTTCTCTTTTTTTGTCATGTGCAGCAAACCCTTTGCAGGTTTTACACGATTGATAAAAAGCCGTAAGAAATAACCGGGTCATTTATCAGTTTATTTCGATCGGTTTCAGGTAAAAATTAGTATTGATGTATCCACTTTCCGTTGTTATAATAACTTTTAATGAAGAACATAACATCGAACGATGTATAAGATCAGTAAAGGAAGTAGCCGATGAGATCATCGTACTGGATTCCTTTTCTACCGACCAGACTGTTGATATTGCACGCAGCCTCGGCGCCATTGTTCAGCAGGAAAAATTCAGGGGATATATCGGGCAAAAGAACCTGGCCATACAACTGGCTTCTCACGATTATGTACTTAGCCTTGATGCGGATGAAGCGCTGGCTGAAAAACTGGCTGCATCCATTTTAAGAGTAAAGAATGATTTTACCCACCGTGCTTACCGCATGAACCGCTGCACAAATTATTGCGGTCATTTTATCCGGCATGGCTTATGGTATCCTGACCCGAAAATAAGATTGTTTGACCGTCGCTGTGCCCGTTGGGCCGGGATGAACCCGCATGATAAAATCGAAATAGATCATAAGTTTTCGGTCGGGCAGCTTGCCGGGGACATTCTGCATTATTCATTTTCCACTCCCGAAGACCTGGTATGGCAAAACAACCGGCTTAGTTCGATAGCAGCCGCATCCCTGTATGCCCGGGGCCACAGAAGTTCATGGTTTAAAATACTGGCAAGACCTGCATGGGCCTTTATCAATGGTTATTTTTTCCGCTTAGGTTTCCTGGACGGTTTTGATGGATTCGTGATTGCTGTTCACACATCGCACCAGGTATTTATGAAATACAGCAAACTCTACCGGATACAACGGTTAAAACCTGCAAAGATCATTTCCCCGGTGACAAGGCATCTGGAAACCGGGACAAGACAAGCCGCTGGCGAATAATGAATGCGATCGTTTCATCTTTATCTTTCATTTCCGATCTTCGATCTTATCAAAAATCAACCTAAATTTAATGAGTTGCTAAACTGCTATCAAACGGGTGAATAATATTCTCAACAATACATGGGCCATTCTTGACAAAAAAGAAAAGAAACGGTTTGTCATCCTGACCATACTTAGTATTGTCATCAGCATTGCAGATATCCTTGCTCTTATTGCGTTGCTCTGGATCATCCAGTTCTATGTGCAGCCGGGCCATACCAGCGGTCTGCATTTTTTACCCGCATGGCTGGCCAATACTAATTCTGTTTCACTGATAGCCCTCTTCGTTGTTTTATTCAGCATAAAAAACATTGCCGGTTATCTTATCGCAAAAGCACATTATACTTTTACGGGCCGGGTTGCTGTCAGGCTTTCACGCAATAGCCTTGTTAGTTACCAGCAGGCAGAGTTTTCTGAATTTGTGCATGTGGATTCTTCTGCCCTGATCCGTAAAATAGCCATACAACCCTTTGATTTTTCCCAACAGGTCTTATCGGGGCTGCAACAGATCATTACACAATTGTCTCTTATCGTTATTACCATTATTGCCATCTTGATCTTTAATGCAAAATTGTTCCTGTTATTACTTGTCATTTTGTTGCCGCCGGTCATCGTGGTATTTTATTTTTTAAAAAATAGACTCAATGTTGTTAAAAAGAATATTCGGAACAACAATGAACGGTCATACCAATACTTGCTCGATGCACTAAAGGGATATGTGGAAGGGAATATTTATAACAGGAATGGTTTCTTCCTGCGAAGGTTCCTGCATTACCGCCGGCAATTCAGCACTAACCTGTTTGATTCAATTTCTCTCCAGGGTCTACCGGGAAGGGTGATAGAAATATTTGCGGTGCTTGGATTGTTTATCCTGATCGTTATTGCCAAATGGTCGGGTAATAATGATGGCAATACTCTTATTACAGTAGCAGCATTTATGGCGGCAGCCTATAAGATCATTCCGGGTGTTGTAAAAGTGATCAACCTGGCCGGCCAGATGAAAGCCTATGAACATTCAGTTGATGAGTTGAAACAAATGCCCAATGCAGAAGAAAATACAATTAAAAATATTTTTCCAATAAATATTCGATCCGTTGAGCTGAAAAATATAAACTTTCAATATTCCGGCCAGGTTGTTTTGAATAATTTTTCTTTTTCAGTAAAACAAGGAGATTTTTTAGGTATCGGTGGCGCATCGGGTATTGGGAAAACAACAATTCTCAATCTGCTGCTGGGATTTTTAAAACCCGGCGCTGGTGAAATGCTGATCAATAATAAGATCGTCAGTAATGAAACGGCAAAAGAATTCTGGCCTGCTATCTCTTACGTCCGGCAGCAGTCTTTCTTTATGTATGATACGATCCTGAGAAATATTACATTGGAAGAAGACAACCATGATAAAGAAGGATTGGCTTTCGCCATGAAAGTATCAGGATTAGATAAATTAGTCGAGACCTACCCGGAAGGGTTGGAAAAGATGATCACCGAGAATGGTAAAAATATCAGCGGTGGTCAGCAACAAAGAATTGCTATTGCAAGAGCCCTGTATAAAAAAGCTGATCTTATTTTGCTGGATGAACCTTTTAATGAGTTGGATGAAGCTTCAACGCTATCGATACTTCAGCATTGCAGGGAATTATGCGCCAACGGGAAAATTGTCATCATGATCACCCATGATAAGGAAAGTCTTGCCTTCTGCAACAAAACCGTTTCCTTACATGAACAGTGAAAGAAAGACATTCATCATTCTTACTCCCGGCTTCCCGGAAAATGAGGCCGACAGTACCTGCCTGCCCCTGCAACAATCTTTTATCCTTTCATTGAAAGAATTATACCCGCAACTGGAAATTGTCATACTAAGCTTTCAGCATCCTTATCATAAAATAAGATACAAATGGTTTGGCATGGAAGTCATTCCATTCTCCGGCAGGAACAGGGGTGGTTTGACCCGTTTATTACTCCGGAAAAAAATAAACACAACATTAAAGGAACTGCATAAAACAAAAAAAATAACAGGGCTGCTCAGTTTCTGGTGTAATGAATGTGCATGGATCGGCAAACATTTTGGCGATAAGCATGGTATCAAACATTATTGCTGGATATTGGGACAGGATGCTAAAAAAGAAAATAAATATCCGCAGAGGCTGAGACCAAAACCCGAAGAACTGGTTGCCTTATCTGATTTTCTCCGGGATGAGTTTGAAAAAAATCATGGGATCAGGCCATTTAATTTGGTTCCACCAGGTATAAATACAAAGCAGTTCCAGCCTCTTCCTGCTGAAAAAGATATTGATATACTTGCTGCCGGCTCATTGATCCCATTAAAACAATATGATATTTTTTTACAGGTGGTTGCTGAAATAAAAAAACAAATCCCATCAGTAAAAGTAGTATTGGCCGGCGAAGGCCCGGAAAGAATGAAACTGCAAGCTCTTATCAAAACATTGGGATTACAATCAAATGTTTCTCTTACCGGCGAACTTCCGCATACCGAAGTGTTGCAATGGATGCAAAGGACAAAAATATTCCTGCATACTTCATCCTATGAAGGTTTTGGAGTAGTGTGTATCGAAGCGCTTCATGCCGCTGCAAAGGTTATCAGTTTCGTTAAACCTATGTATGCAGGCATTCAAAACTGGTATATCGCCCTTAACAACGAAGATATGATCAAAAAAACATTTAGGGTTTTAGAATACTCTAATATAGATTATTCTCCGGTGTCACCGTATTTAATAAGTGATAGTGTGAAAGCTTTTGCAAGATTATTCTCTATTACTAAAACACAATAGTCATTTTTTAAAAACTCCTATTAGTATCGTATATTTATGAGCGGTATCTTATTTACCGAAGATCAAAAAAATGAAAATTCCTATCAAATTTGAAACAATTCTTAAAGAAAATCAAACTCTTCATTCAATTATTTTAGATATTGTAACTTCATTTGAGCCAATCTATAAAGATAATAAACTCTTTTTCTTTGAAGAATATACTGACCACGGAATTCAGCACGTTGAAAGTGTATTAGCCTCCGCAGAATACATTATTTCTGATGAATCGTTTAAAGATCTAACTCCAAAAGATGTTGCAATTTTGATTCTCTCTGTCATTCTTCATGACATTGGGATGCATTGCGAATTTTCAACTTTTGCTTCTTTAATTAATGGAGATTACAACAAATACAGAATATCAATAATAGATAATAAAAGTTGGAAGGAACTTTGGGATGATTATTTGTCTGAGGTAAAGAGGTTTAGTTCACAGCAAAAGAAAAATATTTTTGGCAACGAGTATCAGCAATATAATGAACCCGATTTACTAAACAAAGATAACCTGACAGGATACGATAAAAAACTAATAGGTGAGTTTATAAGGCGACATCATGCAAGATTAGCACATGAGATAGCTTTTGGGGGATTATTTGGAAGCAAGAATGAGAGAATTTTGTTTGGAAATGAAAAATTAAGCCCACTTTATAGACAGTTATGTGGCATAGTCGCTCGAAGCCATGGGATGGAATTACGAAGCACCTTTAGTTATCTTGAAGAAATTGCAAGTCAAGGGTGGAGAAACCCTGATGATATTAATGTTATTTTTTTAATGATTGTTTTAAGAATTGCAGATTATATTCAAATAGATAATAGTAGGGTAAGTCCATTGCTATTAAAATTGAAGTCATTCAATAGTCCGATTTCTTTAAACGAACATAAAACTCATTTGGCTATAGAATCATTAAGTTTTAATCAACCTGATAGTGAAAGAATATTTGCTTCATGTAAGCCAAATAATAGTGAAATGCTTATCAAACTGAAAACCTTATTCAATGATATTCAAAAGGAATTTGATATTTCTTGGGCTGTATTAGGTGAAGTTTATGGTTTTTTATCTCCAAATTTTCCCAGAATAAAATATAGAAGAATTGCATCAAATCTTGACGATAACTTATATTTAAACAAATTAAATTTTGTACCTCTCAGGATAAAATTTGAAGTTAATAATGACCTTTCTAAATTATTAGTAGGCCCACTATATGGCAACAATCCGACTTACGGAGTTAGGGAATTAGTGCAAAATGCTGTTGACGCTTGTTTAGAGAGGGAGCATATTGAAACTCAAAAACAAAATAAATTATACATTCCAAAAATAACTGTATCAATTAATACCATCAACGAGAGTATAAGCCATTTTATAATAACTGACAATGGAAAAGGAATGTCAATTGATGAAATTTTACATTATTTTTTAAATGTGGGTTCTTCGTTTAGAAAAAGTTTATCCTGGAAAAAGCAGTTTGTTGATGAAGATGGCAATTCACTTATAAATAGAAACGGAAAATTTGGAATTGGGGTATTAGCTGCTTTTTTGATTGGAGAAGAATTAACTGTCATAACAAGACATTATAACGAGTCAATAGCCTATTCTTTTGTTACAAATATTGACAGCGATTTCATTGATATTAAAAGAGAGGTAGCTACAAATAAAGAAATTGGCACTACAATCTCCTTAATCATTTCAAACGAAAAAAAGAAAGAATTAATTCAAGAAAGAAAAACCAAATCTAAACAAGACAAAATATGGACAGATTGGTATATAAATGATTATCCGAAGGTTGAATATTTATTGGATGATAAAAAAATTGACAAAACAATAAAAATTAATAAAAAACATATAAATAGTTTCCAAACTGAAGATTTTAAAAAAATTGAATGGAAATATTTCGGAACTCCTTATTATTACTCACAAGAATTATCAGATACATTAGTAGTATGTAATGGAATAATTATTACTAAGGGTTTAGAATACGAAAAAGAAAGGTTTATATCATCAAAGATTGAAGGGCAAGAATTTGTTATTGAACAAAAACCATCTTTTTTATTTGAAGATCCTGAAGGTATTTTTCCAATTAAACTTGATAGAAATGACATTGATTGTATAGAATTACCCTTTGAAAAAGAATTATTTCTTGAAGTTGCAAAGGATTTTATTGCAAGAATATTGACAATAAAACTAAATGTCTCTAGTACAATATCATCAGAAAAAATAGAAAATACAAATTCCGAATTATTGTTTTCAAAAGAGGGATATTCCTTAAATTTTGATTTTTTTACTGATAAATTGAGAAATAACGGATTTTTATTAATAAGGGTGATATCGGATCGTTTGAGTATCCCACACACTTTTTTAGAATATCCAAATTGTTTCATTTATCCCGTTATGGGTCAAAAAATAAATTTAACTTATCAAGAGAATAACGTTGCGCCTACATCAGGTGGTCGCATTTTATTAAAAGAGGGACGATACTCTGACCTTTTTAAATCTAATATTAAAAGATTGTCAGCTTGGGCAAAAAATAATCATACAGTTGTATTTAAAACTGAGAAGGTTTATGTATATGATTTTATGGGGATGCAAAATAATAACTACATCAGTAAATCACCTTTTTTTGAAAGTATAGAATCAATAAAAAAAATTAAAATCGATTTTATTGAATCAATACAAGAATTAAATTTTAGTTATTTTCAAATTAAAGGAGGTGAGGTTTTAAACACACTCTTAAATCAATATTTTGGGGGAAACGCAATTATCCCCTATAGTCTCAAAGAAAGAAAAAAGAAATATCCAAATGCTTTCTTAGAATTATCAAAATTTATTAAACATTATACTTAATTACACACTGACATATCTTTTCAAACATATGTCAAATATTATACGATAGAAGAATTAGCAAGAAAAATGATGCAATTATTTGCCTCTTAAATAATACAGGACAGCTTTAGCCGTTTTTTTCAAAGGAACAATGCTCAGGGGTTTGTATTGCCAGGCTTTTAAAAAACTTCTTATTGCTTTCCCTCTTTTTTTATAAACCAAACATCTTTCCCCGAAATGAATATGTGACCTGAACAAAACATTTCGGACCATATTTGGCGGCAATTCTTTGTCGTCCAAATAAGAACTGATGATTGTAATACCCTCTTCATGCGACCTTATCCAGTTTAACGTTGTGAGGTTTGCGTCGTGCAAGCGGCGAAACAGCAGCGGTTCATACAAAATAATGGCTTTAAAATTCCGGGCCAGTTTTATCATGAAATCAAGATCCCCATCGACGAAAGATCTTGTGTCCTGGAAATAACCTGAAACCGCCAGGCATTCTCTTCTTAACATTAATGCCTGCGTAAATATGGCTAAGCCGGATTCAAAAAAGGAAAGAAAGATATTATCATATTTTATCCCTTCTGTTTGTTTATAAAAAAATGCTTCAGGTTTGCCCGGTTCCCGGAAATTATAGCCGCCCGTAAGGCAAAACCCTGCTTCGGGGTATTGTTTCAAAGCTTCTATTTGTTTTTCAAGTTTGGTTGTTGCCCAGAGATCATCCGAATCTATAAAGGCGATCAGCTCGCCTTTAGCCATTCTTAGTCCAATGTTTTTTATTCTTCCCCCAATTCCTGTTCTTCCGGCTTTATGAAATTGTATCCTTTCGTCCTTTAGTTGCGCAATGATCTCTTCCGTGTTATCATCAGAACCATCATCTACGATGACCAGTTCCCAATTAGAATAGGTTTGATCGCGGATACTTTCTATTGTTTCCATAATCAGTCCTGACCTGTTATAGGTCGGCATGATAATGCTTACTTTGGGAGATGGTGTTTTCTCAAACATTCATTATTCTTTATTCAATAAGCTAATTACCCGGTCTATCTTTCCTGCAATAGCCTCAAATGAAAGTTCTTCTTTAAACTGCTGCAAAACTTTGATCCTTTCTTTTTCAATATCCATACTCTTTGTCTTTAATAAAGCAACGAGTAATTCATCATCATTTCCCGCCGGGTATAATAAACCGCATTTACCCGGGCCTGTCATCTTCCGGAAGGCAATGATATCGGTAATGAGCGGGATGCAACCGCATGACATGGCTTCGCAAATGGCGATACCACCTCCTTCATAATGCGAGCCGGAAACCATGAAGTCGGCAGCATTGTACCAGTTTTGCAGTTCACTATGCTCAACCTTTCCAATTAGTTTTATATTTTCCGCATCAGCAATCAGTTTTTTTATTTCTCCGAGCAATTCTTCCGTGTGGTAGATCATATACAAGCTTGCCGATGGCTGATGAAGTAAAAACTTCTTAAATCCTTTCACTACTGCCAATGGATCTTTATTATCATTGAGTCGTCCTACCCATAAAAAAACCGGTGATCCTGTAACATGCAACAATGACCTTGCATCAGCCCTGTTTGCCGGGTGAAAAACAGAAGAACCATGCATGACCTCGTGGATCTTTTGCATGCTCCCGATATTCCCTTTTTTTACCCAGTCTTTCCCGAATTCAGAAGAAGTAAACAGGTATGCATCCACAAACCGGCCGGCAAATCTTTGCAAATATTTTTTTATCCCGGTGGATGGCTTTTCCGAACGATGAATACAAATTATTTTGACCGATCTACCCAGCTTTAATCTTAATTGGATCACTTGCCAGGGAAAGATCAGCCCATTTACCAGGACAGCCCCGGGTTTATGTTGTTTAATAAGGCGATGCATGCGCCGGGGGAAACGGGTAATTTTTTTCTTTTGCCTGATAAAAAAATAATGAACCCCTCCTTGTTTTAATTCTCCTTCATAATTTATTCGTTCAATACTTATCACTTCATGCCTCTTTGCCAATTCTTCCAATATCCCGGTATAAAAATTGATCCTCTCCAGCCATTTCTCAGGATCGGTAAACTCAGTTGTTTTACTATAACTGGTACTTACTATTTTCATCCGGCTGAATAATAATTTTCTTAGTTTTAAAAAATGAAGCTGCTGAAAAAAATACTGAACAAGCTGAATGGCCTGCACTATTCGCAGGAATATCTCTGTCTTGCCCGGGAATCTTTTGAACAGCCGCTACATACTTACATCATTGATAACGGAAGGCCAATTAAAGATATTACAAAGCTTCATTCCTTTGTTGGATACAGTCCTCTTATCTTTTCATTACCATCCGATGCGACTGCTTCCACCCGGCCTTCAACGATCAACATTGCTTTTACCCAACATGAATTGGATCCAAACGAAGCTTTTAAGCAAAAGGATGCTGTAGCCATGATTTGTTTAAAAAAAATAAAAGAA
>DATHDV010000267.1:0-3151 GCA_035318845.1 Chitinophagaceae bacterium | reverse complement strand
CCGCAAAGGATATTTCTGCCTGGATAAAAACTCTCGGGATGAAAAAATGGTCTTTAACAGGACAGTGAGTCTGAAAGACGGTTGGAAAAAAACCTCCTGACCAATTTTATTTAATAGTGTTTTCAGACTGGTTAACTTGATTGAAATCCCGGACTTCCAGGAATATTCTCATTCATAGGTGGCAGTTCCCGTCTAAATGATTCAGTTGGCAATGGCGATGTAAAAGTTATACACATTTTTGTCCTCAATACCAAATAAAAATCCCGAATCACCCCCTGAAAGGATTTATTTTTTATATTTATGAATCATTCTTACTTTTATACGGTCAACCAAATAAACATCAATTTATGAGAAAAATTTTTACTCTAGTAGCTTTGTACTTTATTACAGTACAGGTAGTAACAGCGCAAACTGTTACAAGGGATGAGATAATTGATTTTAGTAAACTGGCTGCTTACGAGGCAGCACATCCTGAGTTGCTTAAGCCATGCCCGACTTGCCCCCAAAAAGAAATAGATGGTGGCTTAAATGCAAGATCATATAGTAATCTTCCTTTTCCTCCGGGAGCAAATATTAAAATGTCGGAACCCCTTCCTAAAAAAGTGGCGGGTGGTCCGGTACCCGAAATACCTTCAAGAGCCCCGATTCAGAATTGGCTGGGACATCTTGATAATGGAAGCATCATTCCTCCCGATACGTATGGAGCAGTTGGTCTCAACCATGTTGTAACTGCTACAAATAATTTTATTAGGATTCATGCTAAAGTGGGTGGAGCGCAGATCAGCCAGGTGACCATTTCTGCGTTTACCGGAGTTGCTTCTTCTTGCGACCCGCAAATGTTTTTTGATCCCAATACGCAGCGTTGGTATTTTGTTGCCATTGGTTGTGCCGGTGTTAATAACCCTGTTATCCTGATGACATCAAACACTTCTGACCCTACAGGTACATGGAGAACAATTACGTTTGTTCCTCTACCCGGTGGTCTTTTAGATCACCCTTACCTTGGTTATGATGACACGAAGATCGTGATCGGCGGACGTAAGTTTGCAGGAGGCTCCAGCTTCACAGGTCCTGATCTTTATTTGATCAATAAGGCTGATATGCTGGCAGGTAACCCAATAAATTTTGGTGTTAATGCTCAAACAATCGTGATGAGTGCTGCTGAAGGAGATTCACCACGTCCTGTTACAGTTTATTTTCCTCCTTTCTCTAATTCAGGCAATCCTTCTCCCGGTACAGTTTATATCATGCAATCATGGAATAATACTTCTTTAAGATTGACAACTGTAACCGGTAGCATTCCAACCTGTGTATGGAACACAGGTGCTGCCGTTTTTCCAACTGCTCCTGCAGCTGAAGGATGGACCTCAGGCGGTATGGGTAATCCTGGTTCAGTACCACAACAACCACCGGAAACCCGGAGATTGCAGGCGAATGATGCCAGGGTCTCCAGTGCTGTTATGATGAATGGAAAGATCTGGTGCGTTCAGCACTGCGCATTCCCACAAGGCGCTACTGGTGCTTCAGTTGATCATACAGATATTCAATACTGGCAATTAGATGGAACGCCAGGCGGAACTTTTGGTAATGTGATGCAGAGAGGAAGAACAAATGCTGCTTCAGGCGAGCATAGATGGTTCGGTTCCATTGCTCTTAATAAGAATGAAGATGTGCTTGTTGGATATTCAATGTCAAATACTACCAACATTTGGCCAAGTGCGGGTTATTCAACCAGGCAATCGACCACACCGATCAATACATTGGATGATCCACGTAATTATCATACTGGTGAAGATCGTTACTGGAAAGATTTTAGTAGCGGCCGTGCCCGTTGGGGTGATTATAGTCAATCACATTTAGACCCGGTTGACAATTCTCTTTGGACGATACAGGAATATGCTGCACCAGGTGCTGGCGCTATTCCTCCGGATAATAACAGTCGTTTTGGTATGTGGTGGGCACAGGTTGCTCCTTCAGTACCTGCTGTAGTTCCGATCATAACAGCCGGAACAGCAACACTGACTGCGGAAGGTTGTGTTCCAAATAATAGTGTAATTGACCCTGGTGAAACTGTAACAGTTAGTTTCTGTGTTACAAATACCGGAACTGCTCCTACTGTAAACCTTATTGGTACCATGCAGGCTACTGGTGGCGTAACACCCATCAGCGGACCGCAGAACTACGGAATAGTTGTTAATGGCGGACCTGCGGTTTGCCGTAGCTATTCTTTCAGCAACACATCCGGTATTTGTGGCGGTTCAATTACCGTTACAATTCAATGGCAGGATGGTGCATTAAACCTGGGAACAACTTCATGGACATTTACATTGGGAACTACTGTAGTTTCTTCTAGCGAGAATTTTGATGCTGTTGTAGCTCCGGCTTTACCAGCCGGATGGTTAGCCAGCAATCCAGTTGGTGGTGGAGCCCTTTGGGTGACATCTACTTCAGGTACACCTGCTCCTCCTGTTGTCTCAGCTCCTAATGCTCTTTTCATAGACGATCCTGCTTTTATTACTGACAAGCAGATAACAACTCCTTCCTTTATTCCTGGTTCAGGTGCGAGGGTTTCATTCGCAAACAACTTTAACCTCGAAAGCACATTTGATGGTGGAGTACTGGAGATATCTATTAATGGTGGGGCTTACCAGGATATCATCACTGCCGGCGGCAGCTTTGTTGCGGGCGGTTATACTGGTCTCATTAGTTCAGCCTTTGGTAGTCCTATTGCCGGTCGAAATGCATGGACAGGAAGCAGTGGTGGATTCGTTACAACCACAGTGAATATGCCTGTTGCATCGTCAGGTCAGCCTTGTATATTAAAATTCCGCATGGCATCAGATAACAGTGTAGCAGCAGTTGGTTGGAGAGTTGATAACTTCTCTGTTTCTCAGCCAGCTTGTTGCGGCGCACCTTGTACAATTACTTGTCCGCCTAATATGACAGTGAATACTGGTCCCGGAGCAACAAGTTGCGGTACGAACGTAACATACCCTCCTGCAACGACAAGCGGACTTTGTGGTTTAGTAACTTATTCTAATCCTTCAGGAAGTTTCTTCCCGAAAGGAACAACTACGGTTACAGCCACAACAGCTGCCGGACCGAGTTGTACATTTACGGTTACAGTTGTTGATAATACACCACCGACAAT
>DATHDV010000266.1:0-13893 GCA_035318845.1 Chitinophagaceae bacterium | reverse complement strand
CCACTTCATTGTTAACCAACTTTACCTTATCTGTTTTGCTTGTTTCCACAGTTATGCCCACATAATCAGCCTGGATGGGAAACTGGCGGTGTTCTTTCCGGTCAACCAGCACACATAATTCCACTTTGGCGGGGCGTCCATAATCTAATAATACATCCAGGGCTGCTTTGATCGTTCTCCCGGTAAACAGTACATCATCGATCAGCACTACGGTTTTATTTTCTATAGCAAAAGGCAGGTTCATGGTGTCGGGAGCCAGTATTTCTTTACGGATATCGTCCCGGTAAAAAGTAATATCCAACTGGCCATACTGTACTTTTTTTGACGGAGACAGTTTTTGTAAGGCAGCAACGATATTGGCGCCAAGCACGGCTCCTCCCTGCTGGATACCGACAAATACCACATCATTCAGATCAGGATGAGTTTTATTCAATTGCATAGCAAGCTCATCGATGGTATTGTTGAGTTGCTTTGATGAAAGAAGAACCTGCATTGCCGGTAATTTGTATGAAGTTAGTTCAGAGAATAAAATGGATCGATATTATTTTTTTTTCAAAAACGGGTATGAATAATCCGTCGGCGGATTAAATGTCTCCTTGATCGTTCTTGCACTCAACCAACGGTATAAATTCAAAATACTCCCTGCCTTATCATTTGTACCACTTCCCCTTGCTCCGCCAAATGGTTGTTGACCCACCACAGCGCCGGTTGGTTTGTCATTGATATAAAAATTACCGGCTGCATGACGAAGTTTATTCGTTGCCAGTTCAACGGCATTCCTGTCCTTAGCGATCACAGCTCCTGTTAATGCATAAGGAGAAGTTGAATCAACTAATTCCAATGTTCTTTCAAAACTATTGGCGGGATAAATATAAACAGTCAGCACAGGCCCGAAGATCTCTTCGCACATCGTCACATATTTGGGATTCTTTGCTTCGATGATCGTTGGCTGGATAAAATATCCTTCTTTCTTATTGCACTTCCCTCCCACCCAGATCTCTGCTTTATCATCTTTCTTGGCGTTATCAATATATCGCTTGATGCTATCAAAACTTTTCTCATCGATCACCGCATTTATGAAATTGGTAAAATCTTCCACCGTTCCCATTTTGAAACTCTTTACTCCGGCGATCAGTTTCTTCTTTACTTCTTCAGCTATGTTCGAAGGAATATAAGCCCTTGATGCTGCCGAACATTTCTGCCCCTGGTATTCAAAGGCGCCACGAAGCAAGGCGGTAACCACTACATCAGGATCCGCACTCTTATGTGCCAGTACAAAATCTTTACCTCCCGTCTCTCCCACTATTCTTGGATAGGATTTATAATTCGCCATATTCTTACCGATCGTTTCCCACATATTATTAAACACACCTGTTGATCCGGTAAAATGTACTCCGGCAAAATCCCGGTGATTAAAACATACCCTCCCGATCGTCGGGCCATCTACAAATATCAAATTGATAACTCCATCCGGTAAACCGGCTTCTTTTAATATCCGCATGAACATCTGTGCCGAATAAATTTGTGTATTGGCGCATTTCCATACTACCACATTACCACACATAGCAGCGGATGTTGGAAGGTTACCACCTATTGCAGTAAAATTGAAAGGAGTAACAGCCAAAACAAATCCTTCCAGCGGACGATACTCCATCCGGTTGTGCATACCCGGGCTGCTGATGGGTTGTTGTTTATAGATCTCAGAAAGAAAATGAACATTGAAACGCAAGAAGTCGATCAATTCACAAGCTGAATCGATCTCGGCCTGGAAAGGATTCTTACTTTGTCCCAGCATCGTTGTGCCGTTGATATAAGGACGATACTTCGTAGCCAACAGGTCAGCTGCTTTCAGAAATATTCCTGCCCTGTTCTCCCAACTTGTATTGGCCCAGCTTTCTTTTGCGGCCAGCGCTGCTTCGATAGCCTGGTGAACATGCTTCTCTTCTCCTGCATTAAAATAACCCAGTACATGCTTTATTTCATGCGGAGGATGAATCGCTACTTTTTTCCCCGTCCTTACTTCTTTACTGCCGATATACATGGGCACATCGGTCTCGCTGCTCTTTAATTCAGCTAATACTTCTTTCAATCTTTTCTTTTCTGAAGAACCAGAAGCATAACTTAACACTGGTTCGTTTACAGGCATCGGGTAAGAAAAAGTTCCAATACTCATGAAATTAATTTGAAGATTTGAAAATTGAATGATTTGAAGATGCGATTCTTCAATAGTTGCAAAATTAACAGCATTCCCGCTATTTTCGGGAAGAACCTATGATTTTTGACAGCACCCTGATGATTGAACTGCATTCAGCCAACAGGTCTTTGCACACGGGATAATTTTCAAGTTTATCAAGAAGCATCAGCCAATATTCGGTTTCATCTGCCTCCTTTGCTGCTATCTTCATTTTATGAATAAAATCGGCTTTGCTCTCAGCGTTTTGAGCTTCCCGGACATTTGCTCCTATACTGGTTCCTGATCTCAGCAACTGTCTTGCCAACACAAATTTCTTTTCGTTTTCAAGCAGTGAAGTATAACGGATTATTTTCAATGAAAACTCAAACGTAAGATCAATAATCAGGTTTCTTCCTTTATCATTTCGCATATTCAAAATATTTGAAACTGCAATATGTTAGAAATATCCCCGACAACAAAGGCTATTTCAACGCTGAAAAATGTTTATCAGCTATATTTCCATCGTCATTTAAACATCTTCAAATTATTACATCTTCAAATCTTCAAATCCTTACATCTTCAAATCAACTATTCTCCTTCTCACTCATCAAATACGCTTTAATAAACCCATCCAGTTCCCCATCCATAACGGGTTGAATGTTTCCAACTTCATAATCTGTTCGATGATCCTTGATCATTTTATACGGATGAAAAACATAAGAACGTATCTGGCTGCCCCACTCTATCTTTTTCTTTTTAGAATTGGTCGCATCTTTTACAGCCTGTCTTTTACGAAGTTCTTCTTCATACAAACGGCTCTTCAGCATCTGCATCGCAAGTTCTCTATTGCCTAACTGGCTCCTGTCCTGCTGACAAACCACCACAATACCTGAGGGAATATGCGTCAACTGAACTTTGGTTTCCACCTTGTTTACATTCTGTCCGCCGGCACCACCGCTCCTTGATGTTTCCATCTTTACATCCGCCGGGTTGATCTCGATCTTGATCGTATCATCAACCAACGGATATACAAACACGGATACAAAAGAAGTATGTCTTCTTGCATTACTGTCAAACGGTGAAATGCGAACCAGGCGGTGCACACCACTCTCTGCTTTTAAAAAACCATAAGCAAAGGGTCCTTCAAATTGCAGGCTGCATGTTTTGATACCTGCACCATCGCCCCATTGCCAGTCCAGTTCGGTTACTTTCCAACCTTGCTTCTCGCCATACATTCGATACATGCGGGCCAGCATTTCCGCCCAATCCTGGCTTTCTGTGCCACCGGCGCCGCTGTTTATCTGCAGCACGGCAGGCAATTCATCTTCCGGCTCATTGAGTGTGGCTTTGAATTCGGCCTCATCTAAGAGGACAATGGCTTTATCATAAGCTTCTTTGGTTTCATCTTCGGTAGCATCGCCTGCTTTCCAAAAATCAAAGAGCACAGCAAAATCCTCTACAGACGATTCGGCCGTCTCATAGAGTTTTACCCAATACTCATTCAACTTGATGTTCTTGAGAATTTCGGTAGCTCTTTTATTATCATCCCAGAAACCGGGACTCTGTGAAAGTTGTTTTTCTTCAGCTATCTTTTGTTGTCGGTTAGCGACGTCAAAGAAACCTCCTTATACCCGAAATGCGGGACCGCATATCATTCAATTTTTCGATTGTCATGGTGCAAAGGTAAGGGATGTTGCTGGCTTGCCCTCCGAAGCTTTAGCGGAGGAGGGTTTCTGGATTCTGGTTGCTGGTTACTGGTTGCGAACATAATGACTCTTCGGAAGTCCTCTCCTGAAGGAGAGGATTTAGGTGAGGTCTATTTACCCGGCTGCATTACTACTATCATCTTCGTTGCGTCGCACACTTCGGGGTTCGGTTCGCTACTGAGCTTGCAGGAGTATTATCATTAAAAAAGAATAGATAAAACAACAAATTTATTTAATAATCTTTTTAACTTTAGAGATAACAACCAAAACCTTATCATGCCCACCAATCAAAATTCTGCTTTACGTATTTTCTTATCCTCCACTGCTATTGATATGCAGGAGTATCGACAAAAGGTTTCTGATGCATTATTGCGATTGGACAATTTACCAGTTAAGATGGAAGCTTTTGGTGCAATCCCTAGTTCTCCTGTGGAAGTTTGCAAATCAAAAGTACTTGAATCAAATGCTCTTGTGGTAATGGTGGCTCATCGTTACGGTTGGGTGCCGAAATCGGAAGACGGGGGTGACGGGAAAAAAAGCATAACATGGATAGAAGTGGAAACAGCTATTGATAATCAAATACCCATATTTGCATTTATTGTTGATGAAAAATTTCAATGGACACAACCTACAGAGGAAATACAACTTAGAAATGCTAAAGACAAAGATGAGGCAATTTCTATTTATGAAAAGGTGCAATCTTTGAAAGAATTTAAAGATTTTTTGAATTCAAAGTCGAATATTACCCGGGATGAATTTACTACCCATGATAATCTTGCTTCTAAAGTTACATCAAGCCTGGCTAAATGGATACTCAGTCAAACTTCTTTAAAAAACATAATTACTGAAAGGCGCCCATTTGAATTTCGCATCGTTCATCCTCTACAACCTGCTCCACATTTCAAAGGAAGAAAAAAATTACTTGATGAATTAAAGCAATGGTGGCAAGAACCAGTAACACCGGACCGGGTACGTTCGCTAGTGGCAATTGGCGGGACAGGTAAAACTGCGGTTGTTGAACGGTTTTTGAAAAGTATAGAAAAAGAAAAAGAAAAATTAAGGGGTAGTATATTGGTATGGTCTTTCTATGACGAGCCTAATACTGACGCATTTTTAAAGGAAGCTTGCGTCGTATTTACAGGAGAAGAACCTGAAGGTGCAGGTGGGAAATTAGAGAAGTTGCAACGGGCTTTAGCTGCTGAAAACAACCAACATCTGATTGTTTTAGACGGGCTAGAACGAGTGCAATCCGAAGGGAAAGGTAGTTCCGGACATGCTAAAGGCGATATAGAGGATCATCGGATAAAAAATTTGTTGCGAACTATTGTTGCGGGTCTTGGTAATACAAGGGCATTGATAACAACACGATTTAAACTGACGGATCTTGCACAATGGGAAAATGCAGGTTACAAAAGCCATGAACTAGATGTTCTGGATGAAGAAACAGCCATTGAGGTACTGAAAGCATGGGAAATAAAAGGGGATGATAACCGATTAAGCCAAATTGCCGAATCGGTGGGCAGACACGCCCTCTCTATTTCAGTGCTTGGCTCATATTTGAATCACTATTGTAATTGCGATCCTGATGCTATTAAAGAATTTAAGTTGGATGAAATTTCCTCTGATGAACCATTGGCAGCAAGATTAGCCCGAATTCTGGGCGGTTACGCAAAAAGCCTTCCTGATCAGGAACGGGATTTAATTATAAGATTATCTGTATTTCCTAAAGGAGTATCTATTGATATATTAGGCTATTTAATTATTGCTGGTGGTGAAATTGCTGGTGCTTTGGCTTTGATAGGTGATAATCAAAAAAAGTTATCAATCATTGCGGAGAAATTAAAGAAGCAAGGACTTATATATTCTTATAATAGTGGGAGTACTATTATTTATACCGCACATCCATTTCTAAGAGATTATTTCCGTAACCTTTTGGGAGTAAAACCTGAGGACATACATGATGTGATAAGAAACAAATTAGCTAAAGGCTTGGATACAAAACCTGAAAATAAACCCAGCGACGCCGCAACATTGGATAAATATGAAAAATTAATCGAGCATAGCATTTTAGCAGGACATTATCAGGAGGCCTATGACTTATATGACAATGTAATGGCTGGAGATTGGATTACTTCCCACATCTATACTAAAATAGGTGATTATGGACGGATTATCCGAATAATTTCTCTTTTTTCAGAAGATGGGACACCTCAAACTTTTACTACTCAACTTTCTGATTATAGTAAAACAATTTTGATTAATGATTGGGGATTGGCCGCATTATCATTGGGAGATTTAAAAACGGCTGAATCCTGCTTTAATCTGGTAAGTGAAATCAATAGAAAACTTCTAGAATTTGAAAATTTGGCTCAGATTCTTCAAAACAATGCCTGGGTCTCTATGTATAAGGGGCAATTTATTTCCGCGAAAAAGCTTTTGGAAGAATCTCTTGACTATATAAAAGGAGATACTGAAAATAATGATTATGTAAAATATATTAGCATATCTGATAATTCGTATTTAGCATATACCTATCATTTTCTTGGTGAGATTGCACTGGCAAACCAACTTTTTTCAAAAGCTACAGAAATAAATGGAAACCCCTTACATGCTAATATTGGTATTTATGAAGTCGAACATCTTTTTTCAATTGGCAATAAAATGAAAGCTGTTAAGCTGGCAAAAGAAAATCTGATAATTTGTAAAGATAATTTCTGGCCCCAGCACATAAATTTATGCCACTATATGCTCGGAATTCTTTCTCTTCCTGATTTTATTTCAGAAGCACGGGAATATCTCATAGAACTTCGTGAATGGACGGAAAAATCTGGAGAAATGGAAAGTATTATTCATTCTCATATTCTTGCTTCCAAAATAGCATATTATTCAAAAGATTATCCAGCTGCTTTATCTGAAGCAACAACCGGATTAAACCATGCAGAAGGTTGCGGATATGGTCAATTTGCTATTGACCTCTTATTACAGTTATCCAAAATCCAACTTGCTATTCCTGATTATAAAACTGCATTATCATTTGCCCGAAATGCGATGGATAAATCAGCACATCCAGATTGCCAATATGCCTGGGGAGAAGCAAACGGCCTTCATTTATGCGGAATTTGCCATAAAGCATTAGGTGAACATGAGCTTGCCCTTCAGCGCCTCGAAGCAGCATTAAAGCTCAGAGAAAAAATTCAACACCCTGAAGTGGAAGTAACAAGAAAGCTTTTAGCTGAATTGCCAGCCAAGTAAAAGTTTTCAAATTCCCCCGTTGCCCTGAGTTTGCAACTCACGACATTTCTGTTTTAAATTTTAAACTCATTCAACTTCTCATTCTTTCTTTTCAGAATCTGTTCCAGGTTCATTCTTTGATTGTTTTAACTGCTCAAGCAGCCGGTCAAATCTTTCTATTCGTCGTTCATGCTCATTACCTCTTTTGATAGCATCCCGCTTGATCATACTCCTGGCAAAGACAATTGCAATAACGAATATGGCGCAAACTACAGGAACCATACCGCAAGATACATAGATTGAGAATCCTTGTTTGGCATTGATACAGTTGTCATTCCTATGTTGTCCTGCTTCCCAACCGAGCCTTACAGCCCGGCCCCGCGTGCAGGGTGGACTCGGCGCAAGGGACTAAAACTTTTTCCTCTTTGGTCCCATCCTTGTATCATACATATTCAGCACAATCACTTTCTTTCCCTTCACTTTATAATAAAGCCTATTATGTCGGGTAATTAATACAGCCCTTATATCTTTTATTGCTGAGGAAGGTACACCGGTAAAAGGTTGTCCGGATAATTGCTGAATGCGATGGTCAACTTTTTTAAGAAAGGCGGCAGCAACTTTGTGTGACCATTCTTTTTCAAGATAAGCCAGCACTTTCACCAGCTTGCTAACAAACCGTTTCTTGAGGATTATTTGGTACGCCATTTATCGGTTGCCTTATTAAACTCGTCCAAAGTCATGGTATCTTTTTCGTCAGGCTCGGCAGCAAGTTCCTCTAATTCTTTTATCTGTTTAGCAGAAAGCTTGTCCGTAACATCTGCATCTTTGGTTGTTTTATAGAATGCCATGTCTTCCTTTACCATTGACAACAACTCCTCATCATTTGTTTCATCAATAAGTTTGGTCAGTTCCTCTTTCAATTTATCAATAGGCATATAAAAGGTTTACTCAAATTTACTTCTTTTTCTCCCAACCGCATCACACTCACATCTCACTGCTGATTCACCACCGTCGGCGTCGCTCCCCCGTTGTCCTGAGTTTATAACTCAGAACATTTATATACTTATTGGCCCCCTCTATACAAAGTACTTCAGTGTAGTTTTTAACTCAGTCCATTTATGATCGCCTGCTTATAGTCTGTTGCTATCTTGGCCACATCCTGTCCTGTTTCGCCGCAGCATTCTGAAAGCAGGCATTGAACAATCGAATCGTATGTCCAGATGAATCCGCCATTGACGGGGAGTTTTCCTTTTTTCCATGTGGCATACTGGCTCTGCAGATCAGCCGGGCATGAACCCTTGGTAGACGGTGGATATGGAATGGGTGGATCCCAGATATTGGAACAACCGCCGCTCAGTGAATAACCATCGCATTGCGGAGCGCTTCCCCACCAGGGTCTTCCACTAAAATAGACAGCATCACCCGGTACAAATTGTTTACCCGGTCCAAGATTTAAAAAACCGTTGCAATAAAAGAAAAATGTTTCGCCTCCATAAATACCACCGCCTTTGATATAACGCTGCATGGCTATATCTGCACTCGGATAATTGCCTACACGCAGCAGACCGGACCAATCTCCATGACCATACATGGCTACACTTTTTGTTTTTACAACACTGCCTCCCGGCTGATCGGTATCTTCATCCCACCAGGGCCCCGGTTTTGCCTGGCTGGTAGCAAGCCCGGGAATAAGTAAAGTATTTCCATTTGAGATTATCTGGGCCCAGGGTTGCGGATCATTGCCTCCGCCGCCGGAATAACATTGCAAATGAATGGCGCTGACGAACCCGTTCCCTTTTGCAGCCAATAGTTGCTTATAAGTATCGGTCCATACCTGGCCAGGCTGCTCATCATAGGGGCAAAACGTAACACTGCTATAACCAATATTGCCCAGCATGATACCAAAGTTCACCATGGTCTTGGTATCCATCTTGTCTTCATTATCGAAATCAACAGCATCGATATCACCGCCTGCATTCTTCATCGCATCTTTTAATGCTTTGAAATTATCATAGAGCGGGTTTCCTTTTGTGGGAACAGTTCCTTTCTCAAGGGCCTGGATAGCGGTGAAGTCCGGAGTGCCACCTGCTCCGACAGAAAAAATGATCTGCATTCCTGCTTTCTTTAATTGAGCAAGACGGGCTGGCAAATTCATTGTTGCAGACTCTGCATAGATACCCTTTGATACAAACAATGTGTCGTTAAGATACAGGTCGCCTGTTGTAGCAACATGGACAGACCATACAATAATTGCGGAATACTTTGCGGCGAGCAGATTGTTGATGGCGGCATCTTCTCCAAATGCCAATGCGCCGCTGGCATAGATGCGTGTTTGAATACTCATAAAATAAGGTTTGGTTTGTATGTTAAATCTATTAATTCCTGATTTAAAAACAAGCTCCTTCCTTAAAAATTATTTCCACGCTGTCCTGAGTTTCCAACTCAGGACTTTTCATTCCTCAGAATATCACTGCTGATTCACCACCGTCGGTGTCAATCCCTGCGCAGCATTCCCCGTCACGGAATTATTTTTAGACGAAGTGATCGAACCCGGTCCCTGGAAAGCTGTAGCATTACTTGTTATAATATTTCCCGATAGATGAGCTGTTGATGCTGTACCCGACTTTACTCCAACACTACAGCCTGAAATAACCGTGTTGCTGACCGTAGCCGTTCCTCCGTTAATACTGATACCTGCACTCTGCATACCCTGGATATGACATCCGTCTACCACGGTAAACCCTCCGGTGCCAGTAGAACTCGAGGGACCTACAATACTGATCCCCACACCACCTGCATTCTGAATAGTTGTGTTGCTGATCATGATCTCAGCTGCTGTCGTTGAATTGAAATCAATTCCATTGCCTGAGAAATTGGACAGGAAACAATTCTCAACATTTAATTTTTTAACGGCGATCACCCGGATACCATTTATTCCCAATGTGGTGCCGGCTCCATTAATGGAAAAATTTCGGATCGTCACCAATGCCCCCGGTGCATTAACAATAATACCATTTGTTGCGCTTGACAGGATCGATCCTGTTATTCCGGCCCCATCGATCGTAATTGATTTGGTAATGGTGACAGCACCAAATCCCCCCGGATCAAGAATATTGATCTCACCACCGGTAGCCGTTTTACTGATCGCACCGGCCAATGTTTTGCAGGGCGCCGTGCGGCTGCAGGGGTTCACATCATCACCAACACCTGATACCCATGTGCGGGTTGCCTGTGCCATGGCGATCATACCTGTTGCTGAAATACATATTACAAGAATAGAACGGCGGATAAAATATTTTTTCATGTTGGTAAATTTTATATCAAAATAAAGTAATGTCCGGGTTTCAATATTTCTCGCAGCGTTCGCTGCGAAGCAGCGGCGCCCCGATAGCTATCGGGATTGCGTTCCTTGCCTCTTTGTCCCGCCTAAGGCGGGATGAAATCAAAACCGGACACTACTCAAAATAACATGATTTCCCCAAATAACAATACAAAGCGTACCTTACACAATCACTAAATCGGGTACCCCATGTGTTTTTCCGCCACAGCAAGTTTTGGAGCCAGCGCCGTACTGGTCACGATCGGCATTATTGCTGTGGCAAAAGCTAAAACAAACCGGCAACGGTTGTTTGCAACTATCCCTTTGATCTTTGCTGTGCAACAACTTACCGAAGGGCTTCTCTGGTTATCATTGAAAAATGCTGACATGGCATCCTGGCAACCCTTAATTACTTATTTCTACCTTGTATTTGCGATGGCCGTATGGCCGCTATGGGTTCCGCTTACTATCCGCCTGCTGGAGAAAGATGCAAGACGTAAAAAAACAATGAATGTATTGGTGACGATAGGTGCACTTGTTTCTATTATTGTTGTCCTGGTGCTTTCCCTGTACCCCGTCCATGCGATGACTCCGGCCTGTCTTAGCTGCCCCTTTTCTGCAACGCCATCATTAAGTCAGCATCTTCATTACCAATTTACTTTCCCACCTGTTCCCGAAGGCCTGATAGGAACTTTCACTGCTCTTTATATAATGGCTACTATCATTACTCCATTTATATCCAGTATAAAGAAAATGAAATGGCTGGGATTTGTCTTCCTCGCTTCTTACCTCTTTGCCGTCATTTTGTATGATGGTTTTGTCATCTCCATCTGGTGCTTCTTTGCAGCCCTGCTGAGTTTTGTGGTGCTATGGATAATAATGGGATTGCGGAAGTCTGCTTCCTGATAATAAAAAATTTCCCGCAGATAAACGCTTATTCTTTCTGCGTTATCAGCGGGAAATGTATTTATACTTCAAAATAATACAGCGATTAGAATTCCAATTCCACATTACTATGCTTATTGATCTTGTTGATCCGGATAACATGCACCCAGTTCAAAAACCGTAAGATGGGATAAGTGGGATCTATTTCATACCAGCGTTTACCAAAATTGGTAGCCGACGGTGTTTTGTGATGATTGTTATGATAAGCCTCACCCATCAGCAATATATCCATGGGATATAAATTGCGGGAAGTATTCTTCAATTTAAAATTGATCGTGCCGTATTTATGCGCAAACCAGTTAATGACGGCGCCATGTAAAGGCAACATGACGATATGAATGGGTATTAATAAATACCACCAGGCTGAAGGTGCAAACAGGATGTAGAACGTAACATAAAATGCGATCCATCCTACCCTCGACATCCAATTATGGGCGATCCTGTCCATGGCAGGCCAGTCAGGAAGGTTCTTTAGAAACCGGTCCTCGATCTTAATTTTGCCTTTGAACAGTTCGGACGTAAAGATCCGTGTACGCCACATCATGGCAAATACATTGTTGTCAAACAGGGGTGAATGGGGGTCTTTATCTGTATCGGTATACGCATGATGCATCCGGTGCATGATAGCATAAACCTTTGGACTTACATACGAAGAACCCTGGCCGATATAGGCCAGCAGATAAAAAAAACGTTCCCAAAATTTGCTCATGCTGAAGGCAGCATGAGATGCGTAACGGTGTTGGAGAAAAGTTTGAGAAAAGATCGCCAGGTACCAGTGACACAAGAAGAAAATAAGTATTACTAACATTAAAGAACTGGGGGGTAATAAAATATAACGATGTTGACCTGTAAGGTACGCCTTCTTTGCCTGATGGCCTAAATTAATTTTTGATAGACACCGTTTTTATCAATGCTTTAAGATATTTATTTGTCATAAATCCCTCATCAAACTTTAATTGTAGATTTATACAAACAAACCCTTGTATGAAATATTATTTGCTTCCTGTTTTATCTTTTTTGTTAATTATTTCAGCAAAAGCTACTGATAAAGATTCTACAGTCAATTACAATTTGCCGGATAGTGTGAAAGCTGTTCAGTTTATGGCGGAGATAAATGTGCAGTCTGTTACCGGTAACAAAGAAGTGGCAGCCGGTATCAGAACAGATGCAGTAAAACTCTCTCTTGAAACTGATAAGAAAGGAAGAGAGATAGCATTTGAATTCCCGGTTTCAGCTTCCATAATGGCAAACGGTTTAAATACAAGGATTGAAAAAGACGAGATCAGTCTTGATTACAACTGGAGTTTCAATGAAACATATAAACTGCTGATCGCTGTGGCTACTGATTCGGCAAACAATTTTTCTGTCTACTCCGGTTATATATGGTTGGCAAAAGAAAATAAATGGAAACTCATTGGTACCTGTAAAATAACAGGTCGATGGAATACCATTCAACAACCGGCCAGCTTTTCTTCTTCAGGGAAAAAAGGCATGCAAGTAACTATTGGCCAGGTTTGGGTTCAGCGCAATAATGGTTCATGGAAAAATATGAAAGCAGATGGACAACCTAACCCTGTTGTTAACCTGTTTGGGCATATTGACAGTACAGAACAACATCAGATTGATAAAAAGAAAATCGAGGATGCCATTGCTTCCGGGAAAACAGATGCGAAAAATAACATGGAAGGTATTTACTATACAATAATGAAAGAAGGAAACGGCAAACAGGTTGATTTGAATGATACCGTAACTGTCAACTACCGGCTCAGTTTGTTCAATGATACAACTGTGATTCAGGAAACAAAAGATAAGCCAGCTACTTTCCCATTAAAACGATTAATAAGAGGATGGCAGATCGGCGTTCCACTTTGTAAAGTGGGTGGCAAAATTAAATTGGTCATTCCCTCCGATCTTGCTTATTCAATCAGAACAAGAGCTGCTGATATCCCGCCTAACAGCATTCTTGTTTTTGAAATTGAAGTACTGGATGCAAAGCCGCCCCAATAAATACTATTGATTCGACTCAGGTATATCCACCACCATATCTTTCAGGTATGATTGGCCTTTTACATTTCCTGCGGTCCATCGCATATTGAAAACACCACCATAGATCACTTTTAGTTTGGTGAATCCCTGTTGTTGCAAAAGATTTGCGGCTTCAAACGGTTCTTTCCCGCTGCCAAAAGCATAGATCATAATTTCTTTATTCTTGTCCAGCTCGCTATAACGATTACTGAGATCAACAACAGGTATATTGATTGCACCATTTATATGCCCGATGTTGCGCCAGTAATCTTTATGCCTGTTTGCAAATTCATCGGTTGTTCTTACGTCAAGCAGGATATAGTTTTTGTTTGCCTGGCTCCATTCCCCAAATTCACTGACAGTGATCGTTTGGTAGGTAAGCGGAGAAGTATAGAAGTCTTTGCAAAGGACATTCTTTTTATCCGTGTATAATAAACGGTCGATCCCTTCAATAAGAACAGATACATTTTTATAATCATTCTGCTTTAAAAAGA
>DATHDV010000265.1:0-46820 GCA_035318845.1 Chitinophagaceae bacterium | reverse complement strand
CGTAGATGTTTGTGCTTTGAAATCTGTTTCCCGTATACTCAGGTCATCTTCCTGCATGCGGAAACTATCTATGCCATGATTGATCTGTGCATTGCGGATGGATTCTGTAAAATCAATTTGTTCCAGCATATCGCCAAACTGGAACTGTCTTGTCTCCGGGTTTTGTTCATCGCCCTGCCCCGGCTTGAAACTGTGATGATCTCCCTGCTTTGTTTTTTTTAATTTGCCAAAAATTTCTTCGAGACTTCTTTTTCGTATTCCCTGTTCCGTCTTTGGAGTAATTTTTATTTGCCCGGGCTGGTTATCGTCGGTGATATATCCTTTTTCTTTCAGCTCATCAATAAAATCCCCGATGCCATATTCATCATCGGTCAGTTGATATTTTTTATCCAGCTCATTCATCCATTGCATAGCTTCTGCCACATCACCGCTGGTGTAGGTCAATAATTGCATGAACAGGTCAAGCAATTGTTCAAACTTACTCTTGCCTTCGCTGTTAGGGTCAAATTTTGTAAAATGAAATCCTCTCATGGGTCTACAATTTACGACAAATATTCTGCCAGCAATTCGGCTTAACAGAACCTAAAGTGTGAGGAGTTGAAAAATAAAACCCCGGTCATAGGCCGGGGTTTTACAGACTTGAAAATTTGGAAAATTATTTAGGTTTATTGCTGTCTTTTTTATTTATACTATCAGGGCCTGAAGGTTTTATAATATTGACAGGGCCTTCAGTAGTTGGCTTTATCGTTTCAGGCTCATAATGCTTAACAAGATCACCAAACAATTGCAGGAAATATTCATTCCTTGCCGCTTCTCCGTCCCTTCCATCAAAACCAATAAAGAGATCGGGTCTTTCGGCTCTTATATAATCGTAATATTTTTTCTGCTGTTCGAAATCTTTTTTCAAAGCACCTTTTACAGTTTGTGCCAGTTGCATATTACCGGCCTTATAACAGGCTTCCAGGTAGGCAAGGCCATTTATATTATGAGAATTTCCACGGCTTGTCATGGCATACGGTAATTTTCCAGCACTGATCAACGTCTCAGATTTTTCCAGCAATTTCAGGGCTTCCTGTTTTTTACCTTCATCAGCCATATCGCCGGCTGCTTCAGCATAAGCATTCCGAAGACTCAATACATGTCTCCGATTTTCTTCATCAAAATAAACGCCCTTCTTACTGTCGAAGACAAACTTGTTCATCATTTTCTGGTACTGGTCATCTGTATTATTGTCTTTCTGGAAGATCCTGATCATCCAGTTTGAAGCCTGGTCTCTTGGTTTTGCAGGGACAAGCCGGTAGGCAAGACCTTCTTTACGCAGGTATTGACCAAAGCCCAACTCACCAAAAGGTGAAGTGAAATAAATAGGACGGCTCCAGCCATTGGCGGCATTGGTAGCAATAATATTTAAAATGATAAGATCGCTTCTTAATAATCCATTACCTGATTGCAGGCGGTTTTCAGGTAGCTGGAACCTTAGTTCCGGAAGAATAACATCTGTTGCATTCACCGTCCCATTTTTCCTGGCCAATGCAGAATCAACGGGTACATAAAAATTCGCAACCGGGAAATATCCTGATCCAACATCTCTTTTTGTATCAGGGTCTTCGTATTTTTTACCTATTTCATTCTTCATGATATTATACAGGTTGTAAAAGGTCGATTTATCTCCCTGTTCACGGTAACGAAGGTATTCCCTGTTATGTCCCTCTATTTGTTCCTCCGACCAGATCACATCTAATGAATCTGAATTGTTTACTTTATAACGAAGCTGGTTGATATACCAGTCAATACCAAGCAGACTATTGTTGATGATGCGGATATCAGGACGAACGCCTTCTACTTCCTGTGCATACCAGAGCGGATACGTGTCATTATCACCAAAAGTGAAAATAACGGCATTGGGGGCACAACTTTCTAAATAATCTTTAGCCATATCAGGCGCTGTGGTTTTACCGCTGCGGTCATGGTCATCCCATTCCTGCTGTGCCATTAGTAATGGTACAAGAAGACAAACAACTGTTGTGCTGATATTAAGCAGTCTTGAATTTTCCCCTCCCGACGAAACAGCCCTGACCAGGTAAGTAATAGCGGCAGTGATCGCCGCATACAAAACAGTTGCATAAATAGAAGTCATAAGGATATCGCCTCCTGACCCGGGGAAGGAACTCATGAGAGTGATGAAGAATGTAAGTACACTTCCATATATCAAGGTATTTTGGAAAGCAAGTTTATCCGCTTTTTCACGGGCCAGTCTTACAAACGCTACAACGGCAAGACCGATCCAGATCGCAAAGGCATAGAACGAACCCACATAAGCATAATCCCTTTCACGGGGCTGGTTGCCGGGTTGGTTCAGGTAGAATACAACCGCTATACCTGTCATAAAGAAAAGCAGGAAGGTTACGATCCAGTCTTTTTTGTTTCTCAGGAATTGATACACACAACCGATCATGCCAAGAATAAATGGCAGCATATAAAGTGTGTTATGCGCCTTGTTATTTTTTAAGCTATCGGGGAGTTCGGACTGGTTGCCCAGTCGTTTATTATCAATAAATGAAATGCCGGATATCCAGTTACCGTCCCGTTTATTGCCAAGTCCCTGTACATCGTTTTGCTTACCGGAAAAATTCCACATAAAATACCGCCAGTACATCAATCCCATCTGGTAAGTAAAGAACCAGTTAAAATTATCGGCATAGGTTGGGGCTTCATAACTCACTTTCCCGGTTTGAGGGTCCTGGTACTGTCCCAGGTTCAGCCATTCGGCATAGAAGTCCGCATGTCCCTGGTCATTGCTTGGATCCCATACACGGGGGAATATTTGTTTTACATCACTGTTGTACCTGTATTCTGTTTTTCTTCCAATGGGAACATACTTGGTTTTTCCTTTTACATACCTCATCTCACCCTCGACGTATGGATCTTCCTGGTCAATATCTTCCGGTACCCTTGCAGCAAAGTGTGTCCCGTATACCAATGGAGCTTCACCATATTGTTCACGGCTGAGATAATAAACAAGGTTGATCGGGTTGTCAACATTGTTCATGTCAATAGCAGGGTTGGCATTCGAACGTATCAACGCAGTGAAATACATAAAATATCCCAGCATCATAAAGGCATAACACCAGAGAGAAAGTTTTAGCATCTTCAACGCTCCCGGTTTCAGGAAATATCCCGCTAACAAACCGGCGCCACCTATCAATAAAAATTTAAGGATTTTCAAACCACCTGAACCGAGGCTTATGATAAACGGAAGCATTGACAGGCCGAGGAACAGGGTGAAGAAGAGAATAAGTTTCGGTTTGGAAATATTTTTTTCATTAAACCGTAAAGCCCATGCAATAAGAGCTGCAATGGCAAGAAAGTAAATAGTAAAGCCGGTAAAAAACGGTAATCCCATGGTATTCTTAAAGAATACATCAAACTGCCCGGCTGCTTTCATGGAGTACTGAATAACGCCGAGCTGTACAATTCCTGTTATAACGAGACCAACAATAAAAGCGACAATGGCCCCTTTGTTAGTAGCCTGGTAGCGGCGGTAGTAATAGATCATTACAATGGCCGGAATGGTAAGCAGGTTTAATATGTGTACACCGATCGACAAGCCCATCATAAAGAATAATACAACGATCCACCGGTCGCTTCTTGCTCTTGCCTGGGGATCAATGCCTGCATGTTCATCCGCATGTTCCCATTTCAGCATCAGCCAGAACACAAGAGCAGTAAAGAAAGATGACAGGGCATATACCTCACCTTCACCAGCGCTGAACCAGAATGAATCACTGAATGTATAAGCCAATGCACCAACAGCACCGGCAGCCATTACTGTAAATGCCTGGTGGGCGGTCAGCTCTTCACCAACATTTACAAACATCTTACGGGCAAAGTGGGTGATCGTCCAGAAAAGAAATAAGATAGTGGCTCCGCTTGCCAAAGCACTCATGGTGTTCACAGCATTGGCAGCAGTGTTTCCATTATCACCAAATAAAATAATAAAGAAACGACCGAGCAAGACAAACAAAGGCGCTCCCGGAGGGTGGGGCAATTGCACTTTATAAGCGCTGGAAACAAATTCGCCGCAATCCCATAGACTGCCCCTGGCTTCACGGGTGAAAAAATAAGTAAGGAAGGCAATGAAAAATACCGCCCACCCGGTAATGTTATTGACTTTTCTGAAGTTCATAAAGGGTTGGTTTGAAAGAAAGCAAAAATAGGGGATTCAGGGTTAAAAGAAGGCTAATTGGGATGCTGGTTACTGGTTGCTGGTCACTGGTTACAGGTCGTTTTTATTCGGAGAGATTCTTTGGGCGTTAGGAAAAACTTGTTACCAGAATCCAGCAACCAGAATCCAGTAACCAGCAACCAGTGACTATTCAAAATAGATTTTAATGGTTTGATAGGAAAGCTGGCCCTGTCTTAATTTTTCAGAATAACCCTTTAGACCGAAAAGACCTGCCGCATTTCCCTTATTGATGGCGATCTCCAAATAACCGGCGCTGTTGAAAAAAGCCAGCTTTTCACCTTCGCCTACATCTGCATAGCTTTCACTGATGCGGTGAATTTCTTCATCCCTTTTAAATACGATCCGGAAACTTCTTCCTTTTCGTTGCTCTTCAAATTGTTTCCGGGTAATATTGACAATGATGTTTTCAAAACTGTCAATGAAAATGATCTGGCCTTCAATTGCATTGTTATCAAGAGTTGGTCGCAGATGTCTTTTCTCAATATATTTTACATCAGGGATGCCGATATTCCTTATGGATTCACCGTTTACGATCTGGTTGATCACTTTCCCCATGACAGAGGTCAGGTAAATTGTATTTTTTACAGCCATTTTTTCCAGGGGTATACCAATGACAATGTCTGGTTTCTCTTCCAGTATCATTGACAGCAAACCGTTATCGGCACAAACCATGTATTGATTTTGATGAAAAGCCAGTAAAAGTTGTTCGGGTTTTTTGTCAAACATATTCACAAGAACCAGGTGATATGAAAAGTCGGGAAAATTTTTGATCGCACTGCGACACACATAAGCAGCCTGCGGATAATTAAAAGGAGGAATATTATGTGAGATGTCTACGATCTGGAACTCCGGGTTTATTTGCAAAAGCTGCGCCTTGATCGCTCCTACCAGGTAGTCGGGACTGCCGATATCAGATGTAAGGGTTAGTAAAGGCATATTAAAGAATGAGAAATAAGGAATATAAAATTAGAAATAAGAAAGTAAAGTAAAGAATCAATTAACATTCGACAACTTTCTTATTCCTTATTTCTTATTTTATAAGTTTTCCATCCTTAAAGAAATATTTGTAAGCCAGTTTATCCGCCAGTTTCGGAAAAAATTTTTGCATGAACACGGTTCGCTTGCCGGTAAATGTAAGCACCAGGGTTCTTTTCTTTTTCCGGACGGCTTTTAAAATATGTTCAGCACATTCAGCAGCGGACATCATTTTGTTTTCGTCCATCGGTGTCTCTCCGTGTGAAGTTCCTTCTTTATTCAATGCTGCATTGCGGATATTGGATGTAGTAAAGCCCGGGCACACCCACATGACATGTACTCCATCGCCCATCAATTCTGTTTTAATGGCTTCCAGCCAGCCCTGCACAGCAAACTTGCTGGCAGAATAACCGCTTCTTCCGGGAAGTCCGCGATATCCCGCAATGGAAGATACACCTACTATCGTTCCTTTCCTGGCTATGATGGATCCGAGTGCATACTTGGTGCAATAAACGGTACCATAAAAATTAACGTCCATTACTTTTCGGATCACTTCAACATCTGTTTCTTTTATCAGAGCTCTCATGGAAATACCCGCATTGTTAATAAGGATATCGATGCCACCAAAAACTTTGATCGTGGCTTCCATAAAACGACGGCAGTCATTCTCACTGCTCACATCAGTTACCATGGTATGCAGGTTGGCAGCCGGAAATTCTCTTTGCAACTGGTAGAGTTTATCATGGTTGCGACCGCAGGTAGCCACTTTGGCTCCCCGTTCAATTAATGCAGAAACCAGGGCTTTGCCGATCCCTTCCGTTCCTCCGGTAACTACTACCACTTTGTTTTTAAAATAATCGGGCATAAGTGCGTTGCTTCTAACGCAAACCTACTTAAAATCAGGCAACAGAAAGAGCCGGACCAGGAGTTTAAAGCAAGGAGCGGAAACCTTTCGGCTTAAGTTCCTTCGCCTGGGAAGGCGCATCTTCAACTTTAACCAGCTTATAAAAGATAGAGTCTTTCGAAAATGAAATAAGAAACTCGTTGCCAATATACCTTCCGCGGTATTCATACAAATAAATCCTCTCGGGGTCTTCGAGAAAGACCCCATTGATGGTTTTCTCCATTTCATCATAGCTGAAGGTGATCAATTGTTGCTGTTCCGGGATTGGTTTCTGCACATAATCGGCGTAATAGGTTGTACTGCCAGACATATACTTAGGTTTTAATAAAGTAGCGATCACTGGTAGTGGTGATCAGGGATATTGTTTCTCAAAAAATGGTGAAAATTATTAGCGAGAATCGAGCCAATCTGCGAATTTGTGAATAATGAATTGAAATTTAGGATTTCAATTTTTTACTGGCAAACAACCTGGGATGAGGCAAGGACCAGGGAATGAAAAAAGTTCTGAGTATTTCAGAGCTTCGTAATCCCGCCCCGATTAAAATTGGGGGCCAAAATAAGTAAGGGGCATAAAAAAATCTCTGATATCAGAGACTTTCCTAGTGATCCCGCAGGGATTCGAACCCTGGGCCCCAACATTAAAGGTGTTGTGCTCTACCAGCTGAGCTACGAGATCTACCTTCCTTTTAAAGGAGTGCAAAAATACAGTCTCACAGCCTTTGTGCCAAAACTTTTTGAGTTAATTATCAACTGGTTTTTGAGGAGTAGTGATGATTTGCGGGGAGTTCTGAATAATTTCAGAAACGTTTTTATTTTCTGCAGCCAATATTGCCAGCAATGTTGTCAGCATTTCTGCATACCGGTCAAATTTTCCATGCTCTGTTTCAATATTGATATAACGTTTGCCTTTTTCGCCGCAATAAACACTTAATGAACCGTCCTTGCGAACATGCATATTGTCCTGCCAGATGCTGTTATAACCATTATTTGCCATTTTATTATATAAAAGACCGTCAGTAGTAAATATGATATCGTCAACATCCTGCAGGCTGTCTGCATAAACTGCTTTAGCATCAAACTGCCGTGCATTTCCGCTTAAATAGGTACTGACAGAATAAGCCTCATTTGTATTATTATGCAATGCCACTATGCAGGAAGTGCTGTCCGGAATGAGTTGTAATAATCGCTGCGCAAATTTTTCGATCTCTTCGATAGCCGATTGGCTTGTTCTCTTGTTTTCTTTCAATGTCTGCTCAATGCCCACCCGTGAAAATATCCTGTTGGGGTCAAAACTATATGAAACTCCTCTCCATTTGAAACGGACAACCCGCTGGTCATTGTTCTCAATTTTTATAAGTGTACCGCCTTTCAACTCCAGTACCGACCTGGCAGCTTCAACAGAAGTGTTTTCATTATCGTGAAGATTGATACAGATAATATTCTTTACATCGCCATATTGCAATACCCGGATAGGTATGATTCTGTCCCCCAGTTTGTAAAAAATTGTTTTTTCTGTTGCAACAAACCTGGCCGGATCGCCGGGTACTTCCTTATTATATGGCTGGGTACTGGCCAGGGACACAAATGCCAGGAAAGAGAAGCTGGTTAAAAAAAATTTCAATGTTCGGGTGGTTTGTCAGCTAAAGATAACCATTACCAAAATTTATCTGCAACTCAAATTGCGATTTAACTTTTTGTGGAGAAAATAAATAACCATGCAGCATTTTCAGGAGAGTTCTTCTTTCATCTTCTGCATCACATCTTTTTCGATCATGATCTGTGCAAGGTGTATCATGTTCATAAAAGCCTTGGCGCCGGAAATGCCATGGCCAATGATCACAGGTTTGGCTACACCCAATACAGGAGTGCCGCCGTAATTTTCAAAATTGAAACGTTCAAAATATTCGTTCTCGACTTTTTTCATCTGGCTGATCTCATACAATGTTTCAGCCATTTTTAGAATAATGTTTCCGGTGAAGCCTTCACATACCATCACATCGGCTTTATTCAATAACAGATCACGGCCTTCAACATTGCCAATAAAATGGATATGCTTGTTTTCCTTCAGCAACGGGTAAGTTGCCTGTGCCAGTAAATTCCCTTTTCCTTCTTCTGCGCCAACGTTTATCAATCCCACTTTGGGGTCATCAATTCCCAATACATGCCGGGCATATACTGTGCCCATGATGGCGAACTGGTTCAGTTGTTCAGGTTTGCAATCAGCATTCAGTCCTACATCCAGCAATAATCCTGAACTGCCATCGGCTTTTGGAATGATACTGGATATGGCCGGTCTTATCACTCCCTGTAGTACTTTGATGCTGAACATCGCACCAACCAGCATCGCTCCTGTATTACCGGCGCTGATAAAAGCGTCAATTTTACCAGAAGCCAGTAAATGAAAACCGATCGCTATGGAAGACCTTTGTTTTTCTTTTAATGCTTTGCTGGGATGCTCATGCATACCGATCACCTGTTCTGCGTGAACAATGTTGATGTGATCTGAGGATACCCGGTGCTCCGCAAGAAGTTTTTCAATTTGTTCTTTGTCGCCAATGAGCACAATGCTGGCAGGAATTTTATGACCGGACAGGTAAAGATTTACTCCCTTCACTGCTTCCAGCGGAGCAAAGTCACCACCCATCATGTCAATACCAATCTGCATACTTTTTAATAAATCAGAATTCAAAACAACAATCCCGATAACTACCGCCCACCTTATTCAGGGTAGACAGATATCGGGATAAAAAAATAGCTGTGTAAGAAAAGTATTATTGAGCTCTCAGGGGTGCTTTTTCAGCAACCACTTTTCCTTTATAATACAATTTCCCTTCACTAACATGGGCACGGTGGCGAACATGTGTCTCACCTGTAGTGCTGTCGGTTGTTAACGTGGAAGCAACAGCTTTATAATGCGTTCTGCGCTTTGCGCTTCTTTGCTGACTATGTCTGCGTTTCGGATTTGGCATAACTCAAATATTAATAATTCGTAAATAACTTTATTGCACTATTCAAGATCTTTAAACTTTTCCAATCCCTTCCAGATCGGGTTCTCTTTTACCAGGTTCTCTTCAGGCTCCAGTTTTTTCAACAGGTCCAATGCTGCTACATTGCAATAAGGCCCGTTCATAGCTTCAAATTGACAGGTCTTCTGCAACGGGAGACTGAGGTTGATGAATTCATAGATCCAGTTGGCAACATCAATATGACTGTCTCCCTGGGCGATGTAATACATATCAGGGTCCTCTTCCTGGCCGTTCATCAGTTCCGGCTCTTCCACCATTTTTACTGTGATATTGAATTCATCCCACAGTTCCAGGGGCAGGTTATTATTGCACCGGTCACAGGTTACTTCCATAGCTCCACCCACTTCAAATTTCAATTGCATAAAACTGCTTTTTTTATCCAGAAGCAATTTTACATGGGCTTTGCAGTTGCGGAAATCCTGCTGCTGAAAGGCCTCAAAGAACTTGTCGTCAATTGAATAATTGAACTCGTGTATCCCGGGTTTTAATCCCACAAAAGCTATCTCAAACTCCCGGCGGCGGCTCATTTGTCGACTTTTTAAAGAGTGTGCAAAGGTAGGGGTAATCAGGGAATGGAGAATCAGTAATTTGCACTTTTTTATTGAAATCTTGTTACTTTAGCCAAATTGCTTAATCCTTAACTACTAATTACTTGCAAAAACTTATAGCCCGATTATTTGCCCGTCTTATGAAAAGCTGGAGCTGGGTTTTAGTTATTGTTCTGACCATTCTTATAAAATGGGTATCCTGGTACCCCGATTGGGTGGAAAAAAACTATAGCCGGGGCCTGTTTCCATGGATCGCCAAAATACAACGCTTTCTTTTTGGCTGGCTGCCGATCAGTGTCGGCGACCTTTTTTATGGATTCCTGATATTGGTTATCATCTACAAAACAGTGCAGTTCTTTAAAGCCATTTTCCAAAAAAAATTAAACCGCCAGTATTTTATTTCCGGTCTGCAACAGATCATTTTCTTTTTCCTGTTTGTCTATGTTTTTTTCAACCTGTTGTGGGGATTGAATTATAACCGCCGGGGCATTGCACACCAACTGGGGCTTGAGATAAAAAAATATTCTTTGACTGATCTTGATACATTGACAACTGCTATACAAAACAGGTTGAATTATTATGCGGATTTTGTTACAGAGTCCCAGCGGGATTCATTTAACAAAAAGAAAAGATTATTCAGCAGCGCTAAAGAAGCTTATGGCGAATTAGAGAAGAAATATTCATTTCTCGGGTATCATCCCAGGTCGATCAAGCCTTCCATTTACAGTTACCTTGGAAATTATCTTGGATTCCAGGGCTACTACAATCCCTTTTCAGGAGAGGGGCAGGTAAATACCACCATTCCCCGTTTCCTGGAACCGTTTGTTACAACGCATGAAATGGCTCACCAGTTGGGATACGCAAAAGAGAACGAAGCCAATTTTGTTGGTTATCTCGCCTGCCGGTCTTATGAGTCCAATGTTTTCCGGTACTCTGTCTATTTCGACTTGTATAATTATGCCATCGGCGAGATCATCATGAGGGATACTGTATTGGCAAGATCATTCCAGGAAAAAAGACATCCGCAGGTAGTAAAAGATGTAAAGGAGCTAAAAGATTTTTACCGCCGGTATAACAACTTTATCCAGCAAGCTGTGATGTGGGGCTACGGTTATTTTTTAAGAGCCAACAATCAGCCCGCGGGTAAAAGAAGCTATAATGAAGTGGTGACCTGGTTGATTGCTTATTATAAGAAGTTCGGAGTTGATGCTCTATAATTTGAAGATGTGTCGATTTGAAGATTTGAAGATGCCGCGTCGCTGTCATCTTCAAATCAACTAATTTTCAAATCTTCAAATTAGAATTTATTCTTCCACATCATACTCTCCACCGGTTTATCAGGCTGGTTGCTGTATTTAGAATTTTTCTTTTCGTTGTATTTGATCTCGATCTCGCCATCTACCGGGAAATAGATCAATTGACCAATGGGCATTCCTTTATAAATTTTTACCGGTTGCTTTACAGAAATTTCCAATGTCCAGTTGCCGCAAAAACCAACATCACCTTTGCCGGCTGTGGCATGAATATCTATTCCCAAACGCCCGGTAGATGATTTGCCTTCGAGGAAGGGGACATGGGCATGCGTTTCGGTGTATTCTTCGGTAACAGCGAGATAAAAAATATGCGGGTATAAAACAATGCCTTCATCCGGTATTTCAAAGTAGTCAATATGGTTGTGCTTCTTTGCATCGATCATATGTTCTTTATAGGTCGCCATTGTTTTTCCCAGGTGTACATCATAGGAATTACTGCCCAGGCATTCCCTGTTATAAGGAACGATTTTAATAGTACCTTTTTCTATTTCTTCCAGAATTCTTGTATCGGATAAAATCATTTTTTATTTATTATTTAGCAAGCGGCATTACTACTATCATCGTCCCTTGTGTCACACTCTTGTACTGCATATCTTTACTCAGCATTTGCGACCAGCAAAATAAAGACGAAACAATAACTAATGCCGATTTTTTTTCAACAGCAGGTCAACGAAAATACCCGGCTGGGTATCTGGAAAATTGAAGAGACCGAAGAGTTTTTCAAAGGGAATGTACCACAGCACCGGGATGTGACGCACCCGCACAAACGGCTGCAGCACCTGGCTGGACGTTTCCTGCTGCAATTTCTTTTCCCTGACTTTCCATACCACCTGATCGGGATCGCCGATACCAGGAAACCTTTTTTACCGGACGAGCAATATCATTTCTCCATTTCACATTGCGGTGATTTTGCTGCCGCTATTGTAAGTAAAGACAGCAGGGTAGGGATCGATATCGAGATCCCGGTCGATAAGATCATCAGGATAGCTGATAAATTTTTGAGTGAGGCAGAAAAAAGTCAATGGTCAATGGTGAATAGTGAAGGGGTTGTAAAACAAACAACCTTATTGTGGAGTTGTAAAGAATCTGTTTTTAAATGGTATGGAAACGGGGAGGTAGATTTCAGGGAACATATCCAATTGAAAAAGCAGGAAGAAGAAAATGAAACGATCGATTGTTTTTTTTCAAAAAATAAATTACAGCTTACCATTCACTATCGCCAGTTTGATGGTTTGGTGCTGGCCTGGGTTATAAGCTAAAGTCAAAGAGGTCAAATAAGTCATATAGGTCATATCCGTGTTTGTGAATTTACTTATTTGACCTATATGACTTATATGACCCATATGACTAATTTTAACACTTAATCGTAAAACTTCATGGTAGTATTACGTTGCAGGTATTAGAAAAAGACCCTTAATTTGTCTAAGTATAAAAATCAGTTTCAACCCGGTGTATTTACATACTGCACCGTGTATTCCGAACGCTGGTTTTAAAATTAATCCGGACAAATGAAAACAATTCTATCCAACCAGGCTGTGCTGCAAAATATCTATGGTGATTCCCGTGAAAATATGATCGGCGTATTTTCGGAATTCCTCACTGCTTACCCGGATATAAAGCAAACCCTGTTTACAGCTTATCAATCAGGAAACCTCCGCTCATTGAAAAGAGTATTGCATTATCATGCTCCTTTTTTCATGTATCTCGGCTTACCCGACGTGGCAGGTATTTTTAATAACCTGGAAATAAAGTGTTCCCGGGTTGAAAACCATTTTTCACTTTCAAAAGATTTTGCTGAACTGATGCAGACCGTGGAGGGGAGCTGGTTTCATGCAAAAAAAGAAATGGAGAATTTACAGACGGCTTGTTTACTTATTCAATAGTAAATGAAAATATTTTTCGTTTAAGTTGATAACATCATTCATCAGCATCTGTGCTGTCTTCGAGTAAATTCAGATCCACATCTGTTCCGGAGATACCTTCGATGGAACCACGGACATGAGCAGCACTCAATAAAACTTTTTCCAATTGTTTTTCTCTCGCCTTCCATAATTTTTCCATGGCATCTCTTTCCCGCTGGATAGAAAGTTTCATACTCATAAACCCTTCGCGGATGGCCTGCCATTGTTCCGCAAATTCCCTGCTGGTGAGGTAATCATACAACAGGTGCATCTTATCACCTTTGTTATCCTGGCTTTTGGCTGCGTTGAAAATTTTTATCACGGCATCACGCAACATAGCAACAACTGCTTTCGCCTCAGCAAATGAGCAGATCCAAACTCCTTCTTTTTCGCCAAAACTGCTCATATCCCTCGGCAATGCCTGTGTAACTATTACCGCCACATCGGCACCCTGACTGCGCATATCAGCCTTCAGTTTATCTATCCAGTCATTACCAAAATCTTTTGTTCGTTTACTTTCAAAAATGATCCTGCCGCATTCCTGGCCAAATGCATTTCGTACTGTTTGTATACAATCAGCGCCGCGGACACCTTTGCCCACTTCCGTTACCAGGTCAAATGGGAATGCAGCCCGCAGCATTTCTTCCAATAACAATTCCTGTACCTCTCCCTGGGTTTGCATGCTGCCTTGCTCAGCTTTGCGCTTCATTTCATCTGCTAACTTCTTTTGGTCATCTCTTTGTTTTTCCAGTTCTTTTATTTTCAGTTGATATTCTGTTTCCTTATTAGCAGTTTTTTGTTCTTCTATTTTCCGGATGTCTTCTGTCAGTTTTTCCCTGTCTCTTTGTAATTGTTTCTGAACAGTCAATTCAATTTCGGCTTCTTTATTTTTCAGTTCCTGTTCTTTTCGGAGAAAATCAGTTTCTTTTTGCCGGGCCAGTTTTAATTTTTCTTCATTGTCTTTATTAGTTTGTTCAGCAAAGCGGAGTTTGGTTTCAAAATCAGAAGAAATATTTTTACGCAAGCTTTCTTCCAGTTCTTTTTCTTTTTTCTTTTTCCATTCCTCCGCTTTTGAATTGACCTCTTTCTGTATCTCATCACGGATAAGATCAGTGGGTTCAAATTCATGACCACAATTGGGACATTTTATTTCCGTTGCCATTTCAGATTTCCTTTGCTTCAAATCTACAAATAATACAGGTGTCAGACGCTCTGAGGAGACGTCAGGCACCAATAAAAAAAGCGACCCATTTTACTGAATCGCTTTTGTGCCCCGGAACGGAGTTGAACCGTTACGGGCATTGCTGCCCACAGGATTTTAAGTCCTGCGTGTCTACCAATTCCACCACCAGGGCAAAGAAAAGTTCAAAAAGTTTAATGAGTTCCATAAGTTTAAAAGGTTAAAAGCCTCAGTCTTCAAACCCCTGGAACTTCTTGAACCTTTTAAACCTTTGAAACTAAACTAAAAATCCCCTCGCAATGACGAGAGGACTCTGAGCGGAAGACCGGGCTCGAACCGGCCACCCCGACCTTGGCAAGGTCGTGCTCTACCAAATGAGCTACTTCCGCATATTACGTTTAAAAGGTTTCATAAGTTGCAAAGGTTTAAGAAGTTGGCAACCTCTTAAACATGTTAAACTTTTTAAACATCTTGAACTTATAAAGAACTTAAGGGTTGCAAAAATAGGGCAGTTGCCCTTTTTAAAAAAATTTTGAAACAGCTTATTTATACTTTGGGGTATATAAAGTGCTTTCCTGAACTTTTACAGTGGGCTTATCAAATCGTTTGCTGTATAGCATATAACAGCCACCTAATACAAAGGCAACAATGCATGCTACCTGCAGGTAAAAAAGAAAAGCAGAAGATGAAACCCAGTTATGCGTGAAGTCCTTGTCCTGTATTTTTTTCAGTTCCTGCTGGTATTCCTGTGGATTGCTCATAGCGGAATTTTGTGCTGCAAAAATAGGGGTTCGGTATAAAAAATCATTTTGTTTTTCCCACAATTTCTGAGAAACGATTTTTCTTCCTGGCAAAATGCTGCCATACCATGTTCTTTTGCAAAAGACCCGAAAGCTTCCCTTTTTTTGTTAATGGAAAAACACTCTTCTTTTGGAAAAAGAACCACCATTTGATGAAGGCCAACTGGGCCCGCAAAATGGCAATAAAATATCCGCCATCACCGGTCAGTAATCCTTTCCAGGCAGAAATGGCATCTAAGAAATTCCGGACCGGCATGATCCATAATTTTTTTGACAACGGCAGGTTTTTCGACATCATGATCCTGTTATTCCTGAAGTTGAGATAAGTTTTTAATGAATTGCCTCTTGGCAATGTGCCGCCACCTACATGATAAACGATTGATGAAGGACAGGAATAAATTGTATATCCTGCCAATTGTATCCGCCAGCACAGATCGATCTCTTCCTGGTGAGCAAAAAAGTATTCATCAAATCCTTTCATGTCATGAAAGATCTTTGAACGGATAAATAACGCTGCCCCACTTGCCCAAAAGATGGACTCAGACTGATCATATTGCCCGTTGTCTTCTTCACACACATCAAATACCCGTCCTTTAGCGAAGGGATAACCATATTTATCCAGCCAACCACCAGCTGCGCCGGCATATTCAAACATCCTTTTGTTTTTATAAGAAAGGATCTTTGGTTGGCAGGCGGCAATATTTATATCGGTTTCCAAAAGGTCAACCTGGGGTTGTAACCAACCGGCTGTTAATTCCACATCAGAGTTCAGCAAAACATAATAATCCGATCCCACCTGTTTCAAAGCTTCATTATAACCTTTGGCAAAGCCAAGGTTTTCTGTAAACCTGATCAGGCGAATGGAGGGATAGTTGCTTTGCAAAAAAGAGATCGAATCGTCTCTCGAACCATTATCCGCAACGACCACTTCAAAATTTGAATACAGGGTTGCCAGCACCGAAGGCAGGAACTGCTGGAGGAATTTTTGCCCGTTCCAGTTCAGTATTACAATGGTAACTTTGGGGGAAGTGCTCAATGTGCTGTAAAATATTTGATCAAAAATACGGGAAGCCGGTTTATCCCCCGCAAAGGCGGTGCAGGCTTTATTAAATTCGAAACATGTTTCGGCAAATCATTAACTTAAGAACAGGACTGGCGTTGATAGCAATTCTGATTGTGAGTGGCACTATTTTTTATTCTCAATACCTGGCCCGCAAGATCGCCCGGGAAGAAAGACAAAAAGTAGAACAATGGGTGGAGGCAGGTAAGTTCCTTATTAATTCCCCGCCAGAAGCTGATACAAGGTTAGCCTCCATGATCCTTTTAGAAAATAAATTTATCCCGATCATTGTCACCGATGAAAAGGATAGCATAATAGAATATGTCAATCTCGATTCTGCCAGGGCTTCTGAAAGCCCTTCTTATGTTGAAAAAAAGCTCAAACAATTTAAATCACAACATGGCTCCATTGAATGGACTGATCCAAAAAGTCCGGCAATACGCAACCGTTATTATTACGGAGCATCAAAGCTGCTGAATGAAGTAAGATATTATCCCATTGTACAATTATGTATCGTGGCTCTTTTTATTGCAATAACTATTTTTTCGATCCGCAGCAGTTACCGTTCCGCACAAAACCAGGTATGGGCGGGTATGGCCAAAGAAACGGCACACCAGTTGGGTACACCGGTTTCATCGTTGGAAGGCTGGATAGAAATGCTGAAAGAAAAAACAGGCAATGAAAAGATCGTGCAGGAACTGGAAAAAGATGTTGATCGTTTACGTTTGGTGTCGGACCGCTTTGGAAAGATCGGCAGCACGCCACAACTGGAAGAAATAGACCTCGTGAGCCAGATCAATACCATGATCGATTATATGAGGAAAAGGGCCACGGGGAAAATAAATTTCTCCATCAATACGCATGGTCAGAAGCATGTCATTGCTAAGGTATCAGCTCCCTTGTTCGATTGGGTGATCGAAAACCTTTTAAAAAATTCATTAGATGCATTGGAAGGAAGGGGAGCGATTATCGTGGACATCCAGGAAGAAGCAAAAACTATTCATATTGATATTACAGATACAGGAAAAGGAATTGCCCGGCAAAATGTCCCGATGGTCTTTAAGCCGGGATTCACTACGAAGAAAAGAGGCTGGGGTTTGGGCCTGAGTTTGTCAAGAAGGATCATTGAACAATATCACAAGGGAGAAATATTTGTAAAACATTCAGAGATAGGGAAAGGAACAACGTTCAGAATTGTGCTGAAAAAATAAAGGACTTACATTTGCAGTCGCTAAAGCAGTCAAATATGTCATACAGGTCATATAAGTCAAATATATCCGATGCGGTGATTAACCGATATGACCTATTTGACCTCAATGACTATTTTAAAGCCCGGGTGGCGAAATTGGTAGACGCACCACTTTGAGGTGGTGGCGCCCGAAAGGGTGTGCTGGTTCGAATCCAGTCTCGGGCACTTTATAAACTATTGATAATAAATTAGTTAAGTTAAAATTTTTTATCAATAGTTTTTTTATTTTTCCGCTTTCATTCAGGTTCCTTCACTTTCTATCACCTCACTTTGGGTATTTAAACTTGATCTTTGTTTGATTAGCAATTTGTTCAATTGTTGATGGATTTCCCGACATCATTTTGTCTAAATCTTCTCGTTTAATATAGCCACTACTATTTTTGTAAATGCCGAATTCTTCACATCTCTTGTTCAGTTGTGTCCGTTCCAGATTACAATAGATCATAGCTTCTTCAGGTTTTAAATAAGGTTTATAACAAAGAGCTATTGCTTTCATTATTATTTTCTCATCTGATTTTGTCATTTTAATAATTCATTTTTGGTTTTTGAATATAAGAATTCGAAAATAATTATAGCTCAGACAAACGAGATAGCTTCTGCGAGCCAGACAGTAAAAAACTCCCTGTCTCAGATTTTAATACCCGACTTTGCCCCTTTACCGAAATACAATAAATTGGGGACTATTTAACCAATGGATCAACTCATTCAGTATTTCAAGAAATTTAGTGCGCTTTCAAAAGAGGCTGAAAAAGCAATTTGTGATATCAGCAGTATCATTACGATCAAAAAAAATAAAGACCTTCAGCCCATTGGCCATACCTGCAAAACAATTTACTTCATCAATAAGGGAGTGGCCCGTATTTATTATTTCAAAGATGGTATCGATATTACTGAAAGTTTTTCTTTTGAGAATAATATTATAGCAAGAGTGGAAAGTTTGTTTACAGGCAAACCGAGCCGTAAAGCCATCCAGGTTTTAGAGGATGCTGGAATAGTTGCCATAAATGCTACCCAGCTTTTCAAGCTCTATGACAGTTTTCCGGAAATAGAAAGGTTATTCCGTAAAATATTCGAAGCCGCTTATGTGGAAACAGTCAACCGCATTGAAGGTATGCAGTTCCATCCTGCGGAAGAGCGGTATAATGCTTTACTTACTGAGGCACCCAACGTACTCATGAGGGTTCCGCTCAAATATGTGGCCTCTTACCTTGGTATAACGCAAGTAAGCCTCAGCCGGATCCGTGGGCACCGGTAATTATTTATCATATGTAAAAGGAATTCTTCTTTTCAGCACTGAGATTTGTGTGGTAAATCAATTGATCATGGAAACCACACAGGAAATAGATTCTACTATGCTCAATGCCTGGCTGGCATCCGGGAAAAAGGTTAATATACTTGATATAAGACCAGTGGCTGAAAAGCTTCTATGTAATATCCCCGGCAGTATTCATACAGATGCATATGAGAAAATAAAGAAAAATGATCCATTAGCCTTTGACAAAATTTACCTTGATAAGTCGGTTCCTGTTGTTGCATTCTGTTCGGGTGGAAAGACAAGTCTTATAGCTGCAGGCTTGTTATCTCAAAAAGGTTATAATGCTTATTCCCTCTCAGAGGGTATTAAAGGCTGGAATAATACAAAAGAATAATAAAACTATTTTATCACCATAATCAAAAACAAATTTTGTATGGAAACAACACTTAATAAAAAAGTAGATGTAGCCGACCTGGAACAAAAAGTAAAAAAAATGTACCAGGATGTTGCACTCAATCCTAACGGCGAGTTCCATTTTGAAATGGGAAGAGGCCTGGCAGAGAAATTAGGATATGAGAAAAGAGACCTCGATCGTATTCCTGCTGCTTCCATTGAATCATTTGCCGGTGTGGGATATTATTTTGATATGGCCAATCTGAAAGAAGGCGACCGGGTGCTTGATCTTGGCAGTGGTTCAGGAATGGATGTTTTCGTCGCTGCTTTAAAGGTAGGTAGCACAGGAAAAGTCTCGGGGGTTGACATGACCGATGAGCAACTGGAAAAGGCTGGACAGCTTCGTAAAGAGCATCAATTCGAAAATGTTTCATTCAACAAATCATATATAGAGAGCCTGCCTTTTGAAGAAGCCAGTTTCGATGTAGTGATCAGCAATGGAGTTATTAATCTCTGTCCCGATAAAGAAAAAGTATTTGCTGAAGTAGCCCGTGTATTGAAATCAAAAGGACGCATGATTATAGCGGACATTGTTACTGAAAAGCAATTACCCGAAAATGTAGTTTGCAATTCCACCTTATGGGCCGCCTGCATTGGCGGGGCGAGTCAGCAGGACAATTACTGCCGGGCCATCGAATCTGCAGGAATGGAAGTTCTCATGGTTAAAAATAATGAAGCGTATTCATTTCTTTCTAAATCAGCAAAAGGAGCCTCTAAAGAATATGGTGTAAAAAGTGTTTCATTGGTTGCAGAAAAAAAATAAACAATCAAATGAATACCGATAAAGAATTGATTGCTTCAGGGATGGCTTGTGTAAATCTTACGCCAACTATTAAACAGACCATTTCTTCCATGGAAGGCGGGGAAGTGCTGGAGGTTTTTAGTGATGACCCGGCATCAAGAGAAGGGGTACCTGCCTGGTGCCGGCTAACCGGGCATTCTCTTATGGAAACAAAAGAGATCAACCAGACAGAAACACTATTTTATATTCAAAAGAAAACTACCTAAAAACAAAAATCATGTCACATCCTTTATTACTCCATTGTACACACGGTAAAGATGATGCAGAAAGAGCTATTCTTCCGTTCATTGTTGGAAATGTCGCCGTCACTGCCGATCAGAAAGCAACTATATTCCTTACTATTGAAGGAGTTTGGTTGGCTACTAAAGGTTATGCTGAAGAAGTTAAAAAAGAAGGATTCACTCCCTTAAAAGAGATCCTAAACTCTTTTATTGCCAATGGAGGCAAACTATGGGCTTGCGGCGCCTGCACAAAACCACGGGGTATTACAGATGCTGACCTTATCGAAGGAGCAAAAATTGTAACAGCTGCAAACCTGGTTGAAGTATTGGTAAGCGGAGCCGTTTCCTGTACTGTATGAGCGATATATCAAAAGTTCAATTGGGGCTGAAAGAGAACTGGCGGCAGTTTATATTTCTGATAATAATAAATGCCTTTGTTGGCGGTATGATAGGATTGGAAAGAAGCATCCTCCCACAGATCGCAGAAGAGGAATTTCATATTGCAGCAAAAACAGCTATCCTTTCGTTCATCATTGTATTCGGTTTTGTTAAAGCAATCACCAATTACTATACCGGTTCATTGGCCAACAGATTTGGCCGAAAAAAATTGTTAGTAACAGGCTGGATAATCGGTATTCCTGTCCCCTTCATTTTGATGTTTGCTCCCGATTGGTCATGGATAATCGCAGCTAATGTGCTTTTAGGTATCAACCAGGGTTTAACATGGTCCAGCACCGTAGTGATGAAGATTGACCTGGTAGGTGAAAAGCAAAGAGGTTTTGCAATGGGTTTGAATGAATTTGCAGGATATATCGCTGTTGCGGTTATAGCTTTTCTTACCGGGTGGATAGCGAGTGAATATGGGATAAGACCTTACCCGTTTTATCTTGGGATTGGATTAGTTGTTTTGGGATTAATAGGAAGTATATTTTTTATAAAGGACACCAGGCATCATGTGGCGGAAGAAACAACGACAAACACTATTCCCAGGCTGAAAAATATTTTTTGGGAAACAACCTGGAAAAACAAAAACTTAGGTTCAGTAACGCAAGCCGGTTTAATTAATAACCTGAATGATGGCATGGCATGGGGCATCTTTCCCATTCTGCTTGCAACAAAGGGTTTCAGTATCGGCGAGATTGGTATTGTTACTGCAGTTTATCCTGCCGTTTGGGGCATTGGTCAACTATTCACCGGGAAAATAGCAGATAAATTCTGCAAGAAAGATATGCTATACATGGGTATGCTGTTGCAGGCCATCGCCTTGATAACTTTGGTTTGGTCTAATACAATGTTTCACTTTGTCTTTCTTTCATTCATTTTAGGTTGGGGTACAGCTATGGTGTATCCTGCATTTCTTGCAACGGTAGCTGAAAATACAAATCCACAGGACAGGGCAAAAAGCATTGGTATTTTCCGTTTGTGGAGGGATCTGGGTTATGCAATTGGAGCCATACTCACAGGGATAATAGCAGACCTGATAAGTATCAATGCAGCTATACTCTTTATTGGTTTGCTGACTTTAATGTCTGCTTTGATTATTTATTACAGGATGAAATGTAATAATAACAGTCTAATTAAGAGCCCGGTTGCCCAATAAATATGTCCCTTTTGAAAAAAAATATGGGAGTTAATCAGATAATTTTACATTACAAACCGGGAGCTGATAAAAATGAACCCCCTGACCGGCTCAATACAATCTCCTGAGAACGAAGACCAGGATAATATAATCAAGCAAAAGACCTTTTTGCTGATGGTGCCGCTCTTTGCCATCGCCGGTTTCCTATGGGGAGGAATGTATTACTATTTCCAAGCAAGAGCTGCTGCGTTCATTCCTATCGGCTATGGGCTTATAGCTATCATTTCTTTGTTGATATATCGAAGGCGTAAGAATTTCAAGACCTTTCGTACTACACAGTTGATCCTTATCCTTTTGCTTCCCTGCCTACTGCATTTGAGCCTGGGCGATTTCGTTTCATCAAGTGCAGTAGTTTTATGGGGCACGTTGTGTCCGCTGGGGGCGCTTGCGTTTCATAATACCAAAGCAGCGGGATATTGGTTTGCTTTATATACCATTATGCTGATCACCGTGTTTTTGCTCCAAGGCAGGGTGTTTCATGCAGTAAGCCAACTTCCTCCAGGTCTTATCAATATCCTTTTTGCTTTGAATATCGCAGCGGTAACTTTTTTGACCTTTATAGTACTGAGGTATTTTGTGAATCAAAACCAGATCGTAAAATTGAAATTGGACCAAGAACAAAAACTGCTCAAAATTGAACGTGAAAAATCGGAGAAATTATTGTTGAATATCTTGCCCGCACCTGTGGCTATGCGATTAAAGGAAGGTGAACAAATCATTGCAGATGAATATACCGAATCCGCCATAATGTTTGCTGATATTGTCGGATTCACGAATGTATCCCGCGATATATCCCCTGCTTTACTGGTCGAGAATCTGAATAAGATATTCACTCATTTCGATAAATTGGCTGAAGAGTATGGATTGGAAAAGATAAAGACCATCGGGGATTCTTATATGGTTGCTTCTGGTTTATCCGGGCATAAGAATGATCACTTGTCCAACATCGCTGACCTTGCTTTGGCGATTGTATCAACAATAAAAGAATTCAGCCTGGATGGTCAAACAAAATGTGAAATCAGGATCGGAATACATATGGGCCCTATCATAGCCGGGGTGATTGGGTCAAAGAAATTTTCTTATGATATCTGGGGGGACGCGGTGAATACCGCAAGTCGCATGGAAAAATTTGGGGAAGCGGGAAAGATCCAGATCTCACAAGAATTTTATGACCAAATCAAAGATGACTATGAGTGCCAATACAGGGGTAAGACTGATATTAAGGGAAAAGGAGAAATGGAGCTGTATTTTCTATTGAATAAGAAATAAAAACATTAATAATGTGATGTATCCATACTCAACACTTTTGGATTTCATTTGCCAGTTACTATAAAATAAAAATTCTACGGTTGAATTGAATTAAGTGACAATTTTTTGACATTGTGTCAATGAATAAACGGCAGACGGTCTTTATTTTATCCACATTTTCAGGTAGTTGCAAATCCAGTCCGGGGCACAAAAACCCTGACACAAAGTGTCGGGGCTTTTTATTTGGAAGCGTTGTGAACTTGTTCACATAAGCAGACAAATAAAAAGACCAGTACCGCGATAGCGGGACAGGCGATTTGGATAAGACCAATTATTATTGGATCAGCGTAGCTAATCCACTTGGGGTTTTTCTTTTAACGCTTTTCTCAGCAGGCTCCTGGTTTTATTTAATGCAACCTTCAGCAATTCTTCTTTTTTTTCTTTCACGGCTGCTTGCAGCATTTTTGTTTCTTCATATTCAGGGAATGTTTTTGGCAGATAATCTTTCCTGAAATGTTTAATCTTCATTTCAAACACGGAGAGATCCTGCCAGTTACCAAAATCATCCAGGACATCGTGCAGTTCTTTTTCATATTCAACAGGGGGAAGTAATGATCCGGGGATCATCATGATCCAGTAATATATTTCTTTCAGGTCCTGCCGGAGTTTATGCGGCTTTTCGAAATAATTTCTGCAGTTAGCAAGATGGGTATTGATAATGCCTGCTATCTTTTGTTTCAGTTCTTCCTGTTCAACGACCGGGCTTTCATTTTTCAATAATAAGGCTATCTCTTCCAGTTCTTTCTTTTTGTATTTCTCCACCGCTTTTTTTGTCCATTTAATTGCAATGGGTAACAGGGTCCGGAAGTAATTTTTCAATGCGGGATATTTTTTTCCGGTTTCTTTTTTGAAGGTATCAATAAGCACAAGGCATATTTCTATGTCCCGCTGTTTTCCAAGGATGCTGAAAAGTTGTTCTGTTCCTTTTAACAGGTCTTCCGGTAATGGTTTTTCTGAAATAAGAAAATCTAATTCCAGTGCAGCTCTTAATTTCTTTACAGCCACACGAAGGTCATGTACAGCTTTTTTACGGGAATGTTTTTTAAGAACAGCAAGGTTTTTAAAGAATTCTTTTTGCTCTTTTTCCCAGTAAATAAAAATAAAATCAGCAGTACCCATACATACCAGTGATTGGTGGTTGTTTAGGAAAGTTTGATGTTGGAGGTTGGATGTTAAATGATCTGACCCAACATCAAACATCCAACATCGAACAAAATAAAAACTGCAACTTGAAAATAAACATATATACCCACATCATTGCCCGAATGTATAACTGTATTCGATCTTACCGGTTAGTTGTTGCTCATTGTCGAACAGGGCTTCCTTGGTTTTTAAACCCTTGTCGTTATAAATATATCTCCAGATAATATATCCCACCCAGGTGGTTGCTCTTAAGTTATCACCCGGGGTGCTGGTGATCCGCTGGATGACCCGGTCCGCATCATCATAACTTATAATTATATCCGGTAATAATTTTTTCACCCTTTTATTGTACCTGACAATATCGGTGATCCTGTTTTTCTCATCAAAATAATAATAGAGCATATCGGTCTCATACCCGCTTCTGAATGTCCGTTCTTCGCCGGGATTGCCATTTTCATCCGCGATAAAACGGATCTCGAGACTGTCTGCACCATTGATCGTGCGCCACATTTTTTCGACCTTGCCATCCTTATTATATATCCACCGGTGCAGTTCCACCATATTAATATTGGTCGCCGGATCCCTTACCGTATTTTGAATGGCGATGATCCTGCCGCTTGCATCATATTCGTATGTTGTAGTGTTTTGAATACCGAGCGATGTATCAATGATACTTATCAACCTGTTTTGTGCATCAAAGCGGTTATAAAATGAACTGTGTGTTAATGCAGTATTCCTGGAGATCTTCAACGTTTTTCCATTCTCTGTTATTTCCTGCACTTCTGCAAAGTCAGTGGCTTTGGCTCCCTGCGGTGTATAGCCGGTAGCCGACAGCATTTTGACCTTATTGGCCAGTAAAGTTTGCATCTGCCGGTTTGTTTCCTGTGTGCCAATAATATCATTGTAATAATATTGTGCACGGAGGACCATTGAACAGAAAATAGCGATGGATAGTAAAAGGGTTTTCATCAAGACGATATTGTTTTAATTACTCAAAGTTACCTGAATTGTTCAGTAACGGAAAAGAAAGGCTTCTTGTATATTTTTGTACTTATTTTTAAGAAAAATTTACCTTGTCTCATACCCCCCAGCGAAAAGAAAAGGATTGCCTGAACTGCGGCGCTACCGTACTGGGAAGGTATTGCCATGTTTGCGGGCAGGAGAATGTCGAGCCAAAAGAAACCTTCTGGCACATGGTCACTCATTTCTTCTACGACATTACCCATTTTGACAGCAACTTTTTTACAACCGTAAAGGACCTTCTTTTTAAACCCGGGTTCTTATCCAAAGAATATATGATCGGCCGCCGGGCCAGTTACCTGCACCCGGTCAGGATGTATGTTTTTACTTCCGCCATTTTCTTCCTGCTTTTTTTCAGTTTTTTCAGTTCCATGGCTTTCAAGTCTACCATGGATGATCCTTTGACGAAAGAACAGAGGAAAGAATTAATAGAAAGTAGAAATGAAAAATTGATAAAAGAACCCGGCAAGACTGAATTACTCCAACAGCTGGAACGTTTAAAGGATACAACGAGAAGCGTAACCAGGAATGATATTGAAGAGCTGTCTACCGATAATATCATTACCCTTAGTGGGAGGAATTACACGAGTATTGCTGAATATGATTCATTGGAAAACGCGTTACCTGTTTCTAAGAGAGATGGATGGCTTAAACGCCGGGTCATTAAAAAAGTGATTGCTTTCAATAATAAATACCGGGGTAATTCCAAGCAAGCGACGGACAACTTAGGAGAAAGCCTATTGCACAGGCTTCCCTATATGTTATTTGTATCCCTGCCCCTCTTTGCGCTTCTCCTCAGGCTGGTCTATATAAGACGCAGATGGCGTAAGCAGTTCTATATTGCTGACCATGGAGTGTTTACCATTCATCTTTACGTTTTCTCATTCATTTTACTCCTGCTGGTGTTTACTTTAGGTGCCCTGCAGAAAGCTACTCATTGGGGTTTTATAGACTGGGTTATTTTATTTCTCATGTTTCTATTATTTTTTTATCTCTATAAAGCCATGCGAAATTTTTACGGCCAGGGAAAATGGAAGACCTTTTTTAAATTTCTCTTTGTAGCTTTTGGGTCGTTTATCATGATGCTCATACTTTTTATTTTTTTCACCATATTTTCAGCAGCTACACTCTAACCTGTTAAGTTATGAATACAAAAACCAGCAATGCTTTTCTAAGATTGGTTGAGATCATGGATGACCTGCGGGAAAAATGCCCCTGGGATAAAAAACAAACCATTCAATCCCTGCGGCAAATGACGATCGAAGAAACCTATGAACTGGCAGATGCTATAACGGAAGGGGACTGGAAGGGGATCAAAGAAGAACTGGGAGATATGTTGCTGCATATCATTTTCTATGCAAAGATCGGAAGTGAACAAAAACAATTTGAACTCGATGAAGTGATCAATGATATTTGTGAAAAGCTGATCGCCCGCCACCCGCATATATATAGCGATGTCAAAGTGAATGATGCTGAAGATGTAAAAAGGAACTGGGAAAAACTGAAATTGAAAGAAGGCAAGAAGTCTGTTATTGGCGGAGTGCCACGATCATTACCAGCCACTGTTAAAGCCATGCGGCTACAGGAAAAAGCAAAACAGGTAGGGTTTGAATGGGAAAATAAAGAACAGGTTTGGGAGAAGGTGGAAGAAGAGATCAATGAGCTGAAGGCAGCAATCGTGAGTCTGGAGTCTGGAGTCGGGAGTCAGGAGAAAGAAAGACTCCAAAAGGCTGTGGAGGAGGAGTTTGGTGATATTGTATTTTCCCTGATCAATTACGCACGGTTTTTGCAGATAGACGCCGAAAATGCATTGGAAATGACGAATAAGAAGTTTATTCACCGGTTTACGCAAATGGAAGAGAAAGCCATGCAAAGCGGTAAAAATCTTAATACAATGACCCTGGAAGAAATGGATGCGATCTGGAACACCATCAAACAACAGCGGCCGCAATAGTGAAGCCACTTTCAAAAAATATATTGTTAACTAAGTACAGTTTACTGGTACTGGCAACTATACTCTTTACTCTTTCTTTTGTTTTTAATAAATTATACAGCACCCGTTCATCTGTAGCCAAGGAAGTAAGGGTGGCTGAAAAATATTTGCATCGCCAGCAAAAAGATTTCAATGAATTCCTGGAAGATACTGCCCTTGTAAACCGGTTGCTTGCCAATAATGAATCATTTAATGAGTTCTCTGGCCTGACCAAAAAAACGTACAGCATTTTTCTTTACAGTGAAAATGCCAATGGGGTTGATGGAATGAAATTCTGGAATGATAAGCTCATTGCCCCTTCGCCTGATCTGTTGACAGCCGCAGATGGCGAATATTTTTCTCATCTGTCGAATGGATGGTACTATACCATTAAAAAAACACTTTCAACTGATAGCCTTACGGGTATGGTGGTATCGTATGCCATGATTCCTGTTCGTTCTGATTTTTTTATTGAAACAGATTACCTGCCCAAAGAATTTGTTTACAGCAAAACAGCTGACAAACGGGTACTGATCAGTGATAAGGTCACTGATTACCCGGTGAGATCTGCTTCGGGCACAATACTTTTTTATCTTGAGAAAAAAATATCGGGAGCCGTGCCCTACAACAGCCGTGGTACTATCTTACTCAGGCTGGCCGCCCTGCTCTTCCTGATCCTGTTCATTCACCTGCTTGTTGAATCGGAGTCAAAAAGAAAAGGAGACTGGGTAGCTATCGGCCTGCTTACACTGATACTGTTCGTTCTCCGGTTGCTTACTTATTCTTTTCCATTTATTTTCAACCTGAGACAGTTTGAACTTTTCAGTCCCTTGATCTACGGTTCAAATTTTGTACAGCGTTCGCTCGGCGACCTGTTGGTAAATTCAACTCTTTTTTGCTGGATCGTTTTATTTGCCTGGTCAAAACTGCAACAAAAGGAAAAAGTTACTGCAGGCGTTCCTGTACGTTTTAAATGGATCACAGGTATTTTGTCGTTGTACCTTCTCATCTTTTCAACTTTTTTATTGGCTTCTGTTATCAGGAGTTTCGTGGCAGATTCAAAAATATCATTTGATGTAACCGATTTCTTCGGGCTCAACCAGTATTCCGTCATTGGGTTTGTTGTATTGGCCTGCCTGTCATTATCCTATTATTATTTATCGCAGATATTATTCCGGTTTATCTTTCCATTATTCGGCGAAAGAAGGATCTTCATCTATTTTGCCATCGGTCTTGCCGGGCTTCTGTATCTCACCATCCGCCCGGGTCACCCGGACGTAATATTCTATATTCCTGTTTTGGGTTGGCTGCTTGCATATACCTGGCTGGTGAATCATGAGAAACTGATCATTAACCGGTACCGGATCAATATTGCAGGGGCTCTTTCCTGGATATTTATTTTTTCCGTTTCCATTGCCTTTATTATGTTGTCTGAAAACAGTAAAGTAGAATGGGAAAAAAGAAAACGTATAGCGGAGATACTGGCCGTGCAAACCGATCCTTCCAGTGAACAACTGATGAGCATCGCCATCCGGTATCTCGATAATGATTTTTTAAGAGATAATTTTTCCAGGTTCAGCAATATCGAAGAAGGAAAGACACTCAGGGACAGTATCATTACAGAGAACTACAGCGGTTACCTGAACAAGTATGATACCCGGCTGTATGTTTATGATGCAAATGATAAAAGTATTTATAATGAGGACCCGATCACGTATGAAGCACTGAATACGATCCTGAAAAATCAATCAAAATCAACAACGATCGAAGATCTTTATTATTACGAAAGCTCTTATGACAGGTTCAATTATATAACCCGGAGGGATGTAACCGATACAGCCAATAAAAAATTGGGTTCTTTTTTCATTGTATCCAATCCAAAGAATTTCAGCCGGGAAGCATTGTTCCCTGAATTATTCCGCCAGTTCCGGAAAACAGATCCCGAGAATTCCCCCATTTATTCCAATGCGGTGTATGTGAACCGGCAGCTGGTTTCTCCCCCGGGCAATTATCCCTTTGCGATATGGCTAAAAGAAAGCGAAGTGCCTGAAGAAGGTTTTCATCACCGCACCAACGGCGATTTTGATGAACTCTGGTACCGCATGGGCAATGAAAAAGTAGTGGTGATAGCCCGGAATAAAGAAACAATGATCGAAGCTATCACTTTGTTCTCTTATATTTTTTGCTCCTTCTTATTCATGGTTGCTTTTGTGCAAATGACCACTCTTATTTTTAAAACAAGGTTCAGCAGGAAAGAATTGCGGAAGCTATTACAATTAAATATCCGCTCGCAGGTTCACAGCACTATTATCTTCATCAGTGTTTTTTCATTCCTGGTCATCGGTATTGCCACCATTTCATTTTTTATAAAACGTTATAACCGGAACAACAGCGACAAACTCAGCCGGACGATGAAGATCATGGTGAACGAAATGGAAAAGAAACTATCCGACCAGCATACATTTGATGATGTGGTCAAGATCTATGATTCCATTTCCAATACAGGTTTGCAAAACCTGGTCAATGATGTTTCCGATATCCATGGTGTGGATGTGAATGTATATGACCTGGATGGCAATCTCCAGGTATCTTCGGAAGCCAATGTCTATACCAAGGGAGTGCTGAGTAAAAAAATGGACCCATCTGCTTTTTATCATTTAAACAGGTTGAGACAAATCCAGCATTCACAGGAAGAAAAGATCGGCAATTTTTCTTACCTCAGTATTTATTCGCCGGTCAGGGAGGATACCGGTAAAGTGTATGCCTACATCAATATCCCTTACTTCACATCCAAACCGGAATTAAGACAGGAGATATCCAATTTCCTGGTCACTATCATTAACCTGAATGCATTTATCTTCCTGATCGCAGGGCTGATCGCATTGATCGTCACCAACCGTATCACCAGTTCCTTCTCCATCATCAGTGATAAGATGCGGGAAGTGAATCTTGGAAAAATGAATGAACAAATAACATGGAACCGCAAGGATGAGATCGGTGAACTGGTAAAAGAATATAATAAGATGGTGGCTAAGCTGGGTGAAAGCGCCACTGCATTGGCCAAGAGTGAAAGAGAAGGAGCCTGGCGGGAAATGGCAAGGCAGGTGGCGCATGAGATCAAGAACCCGCTGACACCGATGAAACTCAGCATCCAGTACTTGCAGAAAGCAATTAATAATAACCAGCCGAATGTAAAAGAACTATCGAGCAATGTAGCCAACACATTAGTGGAGCAGATCGACCATCTTTCAAAGATTGCAGCCGATTTTTCCCAGTTTGCCAATATCGGAACTACGCATGTTGAATTATTTGACCTGCATGATGTGATCAGTTCGGTAAAAGATCTTTATCAACCCAATGAGAGAACTACCATTGAATGGAGCCCGGTGCATGAACGGATCATGGTGAATGCGGATAAGACCCAGATGAACCGCCTGTTCACCAATCTTTTTGCCAATGCGGTGGAAGCCTGCCACGGAAATGCTGCTTGTAAAATTGAGATCAACGAGGTAAAGAACAATGATACGATCATTATAAGTATAAAAGATAATGGAGAAGGAATAGCGCCGGAAATGCAGCAACGGATCTTTATTCCAAACTTTACCACCAAATCATCCGGTACCGGTTTAGGATTAGCGATGTGCAAAGGAATTGTGGAACAAGCCAAAGGGAAAATTTGGTTTGAAACTGAACAGGGCAGGGGAACTACTTTTTTTATTGAGTTGTTTCTTGCCGAGTGATCTTCAGAACGGAATCAAAAAGCGACTCTCATTGAATTGTTATACAGAACTACTTAGGATACTTTGAATGCTACCTGTATATCTTCTGAATTTCAGTCAGAATGTTTGCATGGTCTCTATTATGTCCACAACTTTACATCAGAAATCGAAATACCAATGAAAAACCAACTTGAACCTTCGATTTTTAAAAACCATTATCCGGATCCTATGGGCCACCATCCTTTTCCTATGAAATTTCTTTGTAAGATCCGATCCTGATGAATTCCATTGCAACTTAAAAAAGCTCTCCCGATAAAAATCGGGAGTTTTTTTTATCTGTACCCTGGACAAATTTAACGGTCGGTCTAAAAAATTTTCCCGGCATCCTGCTGTTCAACAGGTCATTCCTGGTCTTGAATGAACGAAGTGATCATTGGATGGATGAATCAACTTCTACTTATTTCCACTTAGTTCCGTATAAATGGATTTGGTATAAACCTAACTACTTGTCCTCTTTTTTAGGTTTTACATTTTAGCACTGCTTACTTTAAGATTCTATTGTGAATGGCCCGATTTTTTTATCAGTAAATAAATACATCCTATGAAACAGAATTATAATGTTCAACTCTTTGCCGGATCAGATCATACTATATCCGGGAATGCTATTTCCCTTGAAAAGTTCAGAGAACCATTTTATGCACCGGAGTCTTACAGCCCCGGCAAACCAGGTGTTTCATTTTTCAACCAGGTTATAGCAGTTTTCCCGGTTAAAAAAATGAGCAGCGTTGAAACAGCCGTCAAACCTTTGTTTAATGCTTACCTGAAACTAACCGCCTCTTGCTTATCATCTGTTGAAATGGCATTGGAGTGTTACAATGTGTCCGACCTGCAGCTTTCCACCCAGGCATTAACGAATTTATTTTTTGGTATGAAGATGCCCGCCGTCTACCAGCTTTCCGTGCAAATGGAGGAGATGGCAAAAGAATATCAATTGGAGGAAGTAAAGGTTTTGCTGAGGGCAATCAAAAAGATCATAGGACAGATCATGAAGCACAGTAAGTAAACCGGAAACTAATTGTTTCATTGGATCATTTCTCCACCGGCCTTATTGTTTTACGGGCCTGCTAAATTCAATAACTATAAAACAAAATCCATTCTATGGAAGAAAAAAATATAAGAGCATTTTCCATCCCCGCCCTGCTCCTCGTAACCGGCACCTGTTTTTTATCATTTGCCCTTCTACTGAAAATCCTTGACGGAGTTATCATGACATTTTTCCTGGACACAGGTTTTTTAACTTTTCTTGCCGGTGTGATAGCCGGGGTCTTTATTATGATCCGCAAAAGATCAAAGGAGTGATCCATCTTTTGAAATTTACCTGATCGGCCTGTGCTTATTACTACGTAATTTTCCCTGTTCCTTCTTTTGAATATCCATTACGGATTTAGCCCGTACAACTACTATATACATATACTTAGTCTCTCGTAAATTCATTTGGTATAATGTAAATTCACTTCCCCTTTTTTGGGGAACTACATGTTCCTTCTCCCACCTTTACATCAGCAATTCAATTTTAACAGAAACACCAATTAATAATTGTTAAAAATCTAAATCATGAAAAACAATTCAATTCAACAGACTTCAGTTGTAAGAAAAACGGTGAACATGCTGCCCGTGAATGCTCCCCGGCTGAGCGACGACGCATTTTATTTAATGACACTGGTCAGCCAGTTAAAAAAAATGCTGGGCCCTTTTTCATTACCGCATTTTTTGGAAACCGGGGAATTTGTAACACCCGCTAAAAAAGCATCCTGATCCGAATTTTCCCGATCACTCCTGCCTGTACCCCCGAAGCATAATCCGTACCCTGTAGTTCTTTTCATAATAAATTTAACCATCCTAAAAAAATTATTTATGAGTATGCGTCAGTTAAAGATCAGCAAATCCATTACCAACCGTGAATCACACAGCCTTGAAAAATATCTCCAGGAGGTCAATAAACTGAAATTGATCTCAGCAGAAGAAGAAGTGAAGCTTGCCGGATTAATTAAGCAAGGAGATAAAAATGCATTCGACATCCTGGTGAAAGCCAACCTCAGGTTTGTGGTGTCGGTTGCCAAACAATATCAATACCAGGGAATTTCACTTTCTGACCTGATCAACGAAGGAAACCTTGGTTTGATGAAAGCGGCCCGGAGTTTTGATGCCAGCCGTGGCTTTAAATTTATTTCTTATGCTGTATGGTGGATCCGCCAGTTCATTGTAAAAGCAATTGCCGATGATGCCCGCATGGTCCGCCTGCCGCTTAATAAGATCTCCCTGGAACGTAATATTAAAAAGGCCAGCATCATGCTGGAGCAAAAATTAGAAAGATCTGCCAGCGTTGAAGAACTCGCGGAAGAATTGAATATGGAAGCGGAGAATATTTCAGATAGCCTTTCCACAGGCAATAAACATTTCAGCCTGGATGCTGCACTGACTGAAGACGGAGAAAACAGCATGCTTGATATGCTCGAAAATCCCAATGCCGTCAGCCCCGATAAAGAAGTGAATTATATGGGATCTTTAAAAACGGAGATCGACCGTTCATTCCAGGTGCTTACTGAAAGACAAAAGGAAACGCTTTGCTATCTCTATGGAATTGGTGTGGATCGTCCGTTGAGTTTGGATGACATTGGAACAAAGTTTGACCTCACCAGAGAAAGAGTAAGGCAGATCAGGGACAAAGCTATTGGCAAACTAAGAAATACCGGCAATATCAATACACTAAGAAGTTTCTTGGCAGCATAACAAATAGCCAGTATCAACGATTCTACTGTCGGAACAGAGAATTGTTTTTTGAAAAATTGATTTACATCAATTGCAATTTTTTTTAAAAAAGAACTTGATCTATTCTTTCAGAAGAGATATTGAAAATACCGTTTACATAATAAGGGGAAACACTTAGCCTCTGCCAATTTTAAATTAGATTAAGCTGAGAAATAAAGATACCTTGTAGATGTCATACCGATGTTTTGAAGGTAGCAGATAGTTTCTTTCTTTATTGTGAGTAGTAAAACCCGGTCTGGACACTGAAGACTGACCCCACTAGCTGAAAAAAATCTTAAACTCTGAATTGTAGCGACAAGCCTCTTAAAAAGCTTGTAGTATCCATTATTGTATGCAATACATGAAAGTCTATACTATGCATATCACCAAAGCTGAGAGCCTGTTTGCTATAACAGCTGGAACATCTGCGGAAAAACCGTCAGGGAAACAGTGCAACAAAATTGATTTCAATTGCAACTTATACATGACAACTAATTTTAAAACGATGCCATTTTGCGTAAACAGGAAACAAATAATATAAGAAACTCTGATAAGTTAATCATTGCCAATAAAGAACTTGTCTTTCAAAACAAAGAGAAAGAAAAGCGAGCGACAGAATTAGTTATGGCTGACAAGGCATTTAAGAAAACCGAAGAGGCCCTTCGGAAAAGTTTAAAGGAAGTATCTGATTATAAATATGCATTGGACGAATCATCCATTGTGGCTATCACTGACCAAAAAGGGATTATAAAATACGCAAACGAAAATTTTTGCAAAATCTCCAGGTATTCTGCTGAAGAATTGATCGGGCAGGATCACCGTATCATTAATTCAGGACACCACCCGAAGGCATTCATTAAAAACCTGTGGGTAACCATTGCCAACGGGAAAATATGGAAAGGCGAATTAAAGAACAAAGCGAAGGATGGAACCATTTACTGGGTGGACACTACCATTGTTCCTTTCCTGAATGAAGAAAACCAGCCCTACCAATACATTGCAATAAGAGCAGACATTACCGAGCGGAAAAGAGTAGAAGAGTTAATTGTTGCTAACAAAGAACTTGCTTCGCTAAGCGAAGAAAAAGAAAAAAGGGCCGCTGAATTGATCCTTGCGAACAAGGAACTTGTTTTTCAAAATAACGAGAAAGAAAAAAGGGCAGCCGAATTGTTCATTGCCAACAAAGAACTCGCCTTTCAAAGCGAAGAAAAAGAAAAACGGGCAGCAGAATTAATCGTCGCCAACAAGGAACTGGGTTTTCAAAATGAAGAAAAAGAAAAACGGGCAGCAGAATTACTCGTCGCCAACAAGGAACTTGGTTTTCAAAATGAAGAAAAAGAAAAACGGGCAGCAGAATTAATCGTTGCCAACAAGGAACTTGCTTTTCAAAACGAAGAAAAAGAAAAGCGGGCAGCCGAATTGCTTATTGCAAATAAAGAATTGTTGTTCCAAAGTGATGAGAAAGGGAAGCGGGCAGCAGAATTATCAGAAACCCTGGAACGGATTAGTTTTTTAGCCAGCATTGCCGATAATATCCAGGACCCGGTTGTTTCTACCGACAATGCTGCCGGCGACAATTTTATCATTACCCGGTGGAATAAACCCGCTGAAAAATTATTGGAATGGAAAAGTGAAGAAGTGATAGGAAAAAACGCCATGGAAATTTTTAAAACTAAATACCCCTATGAAAACAGGAAGCAGATATTTGCTTTGTTAAAAGCAAAGGACTTCTGGCAGGGAGAGGTGATCTACCATACAAAATCAGGCAAACCCGTGCATGTCCTGTCCACTATTTCTTACCTTAAAGATGCTGAAGGAAAAATAAAAGGCAACCTTGTTTTGATAAGGGATATTACTCAACGTAAAAAAGCTGAAGATGCACTAAATAAATTAAATGAAGAACTGGAGCAAAGAGTTAAGCAACGGACAGCAGAAATAGAAAAAAACGAAAAGCGCTTCCGGGCATTGATCGAAAATAGTGATGATATAATTGCATTGCTCGATGAAAATCTGCATCCATTTTATCGGAGTCCTTCAGCAGAACGATTGACTGGTTATACAGCAGAAGATAGAAAAGAAGAAGTAAAATTTGACCAGGTACATCCGGAAGATCAAGAAAAAATGAAGGATTGGTTGGTTAAAGTAAAAGGTATTCCCGGAAAAGCATTTCCCATTACGTACAGGCTAAAGCACAAAGAAGGATATTATATCTGGCTGGAAGGCACTTTTACCAACATGTTTCATGATCCTACAGTAAAAGCTATTGTCGCTAATATGAGAGATATTACCGAACGTAAAAAAGCCGAAGGAACGATTATAAAAACCCTACAGGAAAAAAACATTATTCTTGAAAGTATTGCTGATGCATTTTTTGCGGTGGATAAGGACTGGACGGTTACCTATTGGAACAGGATCGCCGAAACAGCCCTGAGTGTGAGTAAACAGCAAATATTAGGTAAAAATTTATGGGAAATATTTTCAGACAGCATTGATTCGGAATCTTACAAAAAATATCATGAGGCTATTGAAACCAGCCAGGTCGTTCATTTTGAAGATTATTATGCCGCTTTAAATAGATGGTATGAAATAAGTGCTTACCCTTCTGAAAATGGGTTGTCAGTTTATTTCAAAGACGTTACAGAACGCAAACAAGCCGAAGAAGAAATCAAAAAATTAAATACCGGGCTCGAAGAAAAAGTGATCAAAAGAACAGAAGAATTGCAGGTAGCCAACAGGGAAATGGAAGCTTTTACTTATTCTGTTTCCCATGACCTGCGAGCGCCTCTACGTGGTATTATCGGGTTTGCAAATATCCTCGAAGAAGATTACGGCCGCAAACTGGATAATGAAGCCAAAAGAATTACAGCTGTTGTAAAAGATAGTGCATTAAAAATGGGTCATCTGATTGATGACCTGCTGGCTTTTTCAAGAATAGGAAAACAGGAAATAACAAAAACACTGGTCAATACCGAAACGCTGGTCAATGAGGTAGTTGATGAACTGATGCGACAAAGTCAAACACCAAATAAGATCTATTGGGATATAAAACCTTTACCCCCGATAAATGCAGATTTGAATACGATCCGGCAGGTATGGATCAATCTTATTTCCAATGCAGTAAAATACTCGGGAAACAAAGAGAATCAAAGGATTGAGATAGGCACTTTCAACAGGGAAGGACAAACGGTTTTTTTCATAAAAGATAATGGCGTGGGATTTGATGAAGAGTATAAGTATAAACTCTTCAAAGTTTTTCAGCGCTTGCACGATGCGGAAGAATTTGAAGGTACGGGTGTTGGACTGGCTTTGGTAGAAAAGATCGTTTCCAAACACGGTGGCAAAGTCTGGGCAGAAGGAAAAGAAAATGAAGGAGCCTGCTTTTATTTTTCATTATCGCAGTAAGTATAAAAAAGAATGAATACAATTAATATAAACTCATTTTATGAACCCCCATTCAGTAGAAGTGTTGCTTGTAGAAGATAATGTGGTCGATGCAGAACTCACTATCCGTGAACTTCAAAAACATAATATGGCCAATAACCTGGTTCATCTGCGGAATGGAAAAGATGCCCTGGATTTTATTTTTGCAACCGGTAAATATGCAGGCAAAAGGGAGGTGCAACATCCTCCTAAAATAATATTGCTCGATATCCAGATGCCAAAGGTGAATGGGATGGAGGTATTGCAAAAAATAAAAACTGACCCGAGAACCAGGTCAGTGCCGGTTATAATACTTACTTCATCGAAAGAGCACCCGGATGTACAAAAATGCTATGAGCTTGGCGCCAACAGCTATATCGTGAAACCGGTAAACTTTGAAGGTTTTGCAGAAGCTATAAAAAACCTCGGTTTTTACTGGTTATTACTGAATCAACCACCTGCGTAAAAAATGGAAAAGCCACTGAAAATATTATTGCTCGAAGACAACCCGATAGATGCTGAGATCATTCAGCGGAGGTTGTTGAAAGAGAAAACGAACTGTGAGTTCTTTATAGCAACGAATAAAAAAATTTTTTTACGGGGGCTTGAAGAATTTTTTCCCGACGTAATACTTTCTGATAATTCATTACCCCAGCTTAATGCAATAGAAGCTTTGAAATTAACCCGCCGGCAATACCCGCATATCCCTTTTATACTGGTGACCGGAACGGTATCGGACGAATATGCTGCCGACGTTATTAAAGCAGGTGCCGATGATTATATCCTGAAGGACAGGACAACAAGATTACCTGCTGCTATTAATGCAGCATTAAAACAGCGTGCGATCAAAAAAGAAATTGCCGATTACAAATATGCATTGGATGAATCAGCTGATGTAACCATTACCGACCAGAGAGGAATAATAATCTATGCCAATGAAAATTTCTGCAGGATATCCCAATACAGCGCAGAAGAGCTGATTGGTAAGGATCACCGGATCACTAATTCCGGTTATCACCCGGCATCCTTTATAAAAAACTTGTGGGTGACCATTGCCCGTGGAAGAAACTGGCATGGAGAATTCCGGAATAAAGCAAAGGACGGAAGCTTTTATTGGGAGGATACCACTGTAGTTCCATTCCTGGATCAAAAAGGGAAGCCCTACCAGTATTTGGCTATCCGGGCAGATATAACGAAAAGAAAAGAAGCAGAAGAAGAACTCCTGCAAAGTGAAAGGAAATTAAAAGAGGCCCAGGCCATTGCACATATCAGCAATTGGGAAGTAGATCTTGAACAACATACCAATACATGGTCAGATGAGTTTTACAGTATATATGGTTTAACCAAAGGTGAAGTACAGCCTTCACCCGAATTTTTTTTATCATTTATGCATCCCGACGATGCTTCCTATGCCCAAAAGATTGTAGGAGATGCTTTCGCTACTTCCAAAGACTCATCATTCGAATTCCGTTTTATCCGTAAGGATGGCATCATAAGACATGGTCGTTCTGAGTGGAGATTTGAATTTAATAAAACCGGGAAACCAGTGCGGCTCTATGGGATCCTTCAGGATATAACAGAACGCAAAATAGCAGAACAGGAATTACAGACCGCCCATAACCGCTTATCTTTTCATATAGATAATGCTCCACTGGGATTTATTGAATGGGATGAACAGATCAGGCCAAAAACATGGTCTAAACGGGCGGAAGAAATTTTTGGATGGACAGAAGAAGAGATCATTTCCGGACAAGTAGATTGGATCACCAAAGTCTATGAAGGAGACCAGCCCTGGGTAAGCAAGATAAGCGAACAACTGGTATCCGGAGAATTGGAAAAAAATCATTTACAGCACAGGAATTACACTAGGGATGGCAGGGTGATATGGTGCGATTGGTTCAATTCGGTATTAAAGGACGAGAATGGGAAAGTGATATCTATCCTGTCACTTGTCCAGGATATTACAGAACGTAAAAAAGCAGAAGAAGAGATCATTAAAAGCGAAGAACAATACAAAGATCTTGTTGATAATATTAATGACCTGATCTGTACGCATGACCTGGACGGGCTGGTTCTATCTGTTAACAAAGCTGCCGAAGAACTGATAGGTCACAAATTTGATCCAAAGGAGAATCTGAATATTAAGGATATCCTGGATCCTGATAAAAAAAATATGTTCGATGTCTATATAACCGAACTCAAAAAAAAGGGTCATGTACAAGGGTTAATGAAGGTGAAAAGTTTTACCGGCAAGAGTCATATTTGGGAATATAAAAATTCTTTAAAAACAACAGGAACGAAAACCGCTATTGTAAGAGGTTATGCAAGGGATATTACCGAAAGCAGAAAAGCAGAAGAAGAATTAAGCCGTAATGAACTCCGCTTCCGTACCTTAACCAGCAATGCCCCGGTAGGAATTTTTCAAACTGACGCTGCCGGTAAAACCATCTATGTTAATGAGATGTGGATGAAGATCACCGGGCTGACATTTGATAGAGCAATGGGTGATGGATGGCTTGAGATACTTCATCCCGACGATAAGGAAAAAGAAATAAAACAATGGCTGAACAGATCAAAAAAGGGTCTTGAATCTTCTTCAGAATTCCGGCTTCTTGACAAAAAGGGAAATACAAGGTGGGTGATAGGTAAAGCAACCCCTCTGTTTAATACAAACCAGCAAGTAACCGGTTACATTGGAACCCTGACTGATATTACTGAAAGAAAAAAAGCAGACGAACTGTTGAAAGAAAGTAATAAACGGTATGAGTTTGTTAACAAGGCCACCCAGGATACTATCTGGGAATGGGATTACCGGACAAACAAGGGCCGATGGGGAGATGGAATTATGACTACATTCGGTTATTCAGCAGATAAACTGAATTATGGTGAGAACTGGATGGATGAATATGTACACCCGGATGATAAAGAACGGGTTTCAAAAGAAACCCGGAACTGCATTAAAAATAATTTACAATTCTGTCAGCATGAATACCGTTTCCTTTGTGCTGACGGTGCCTATAAATATGTGTTTGACCGGGGATATATCCTTTATGATGAAAACAAAAAACCTTACCGGATGTTCGGGGCGATGACGGACCTGACAGAAAAGAAAAGACTGGAGAGAGAACTGGCAGAGCAGCAGATGAAACAACAGAAATTAATAACAGAAACGATCATCCAGACGCAGGAAAAAGAACGGAATGAACTGGGCAGGGAACTGCATGATAACATCAACCAGATATTAGCCACCGTAAAAATGTACCTGGGCCTGGCTAAAGCAAAAGAAAATGTTACTGTAGACCTGGTGGGTCAAAGCTTTGAATATGTGACTGAGGCCATGGAAGAGATCAGGAAACTTTCTCACTCTCTGGTGGCGCCTTCGCTTGATATTAGCCTCAAAGAAGCCCTTGAAGAGTTGGCGGGAAATGCTAACTTGTTTAATGACCTGCAGGTGCAATTGGTGTTTGATGAAAAATATAATGAAAAGGATATTGATAAGAACAAAGAACTGATGTTTTACCGTATTGTACAGGAGCAGATGAACAATATCATCAAATATGCAAAAGCCGGTAAGGTGGTTATTACTTTAAAAACAGACGATGATGTCCTGGTCTTATCTGTTGCTGATGATGGGGTGGGGTTTGATGTTACGCAAAAAAGTAAAGGCATCGGTTTAAAAAATATCAGCAGCCGGGTGGAATTCTATTCCGGCAATATGAATATTATTTCTTCCCCGGGCCAGGGATGCACATTGGAAGTTTTCGTACCTTGTTAACGGTTAAATATTTTAATATGAAAAAAATTACGGTTGCTATAGTTGATGATCATAAACTCATAAGACAAATGTGGTCAACGATGCTTAAAAGTAATAGTGAAATTGAAATAACAGGGGAAAGCGAAGCCATGGATGAAGCCGTTGAAATGATCAGGATAAAAAGACCGGATATTGTTTTGCTGGATATTAACCTGGCAGAGGGTTCGGGCCTGGATGCTGTGCCGCTGATACGAAAATTTTCACCCGGGACCAGGATCATTGCTGTTTCCATGCATAACGAACCTGCTTATGTAAAAAAAATGATGAAGCTGGGGGCCAAAGCCTATGTCACTAAAAATTCATCGCACGAAGAAATGTTCAAAGCCATTGAAGAAGTAATGGCCGGCAGGATCTTCTTATGTGCTGAAGTAAAAAATATCCTGGCAGAAAAAGCGCTCCGGGGTGAAGAGAACGAACAGACCGTTAAAGATCTGTCCCTGCGGGAAATTGAAATTATCAAACTCATCAAAAACGGGTTATCGTCTAAAGAAATTTCTTCGGCGTTAAATATTGCTACCCGTACCGTAGAAGTCCACAGGCACAATATCCTTAAAAAGTTGAGATTAAAGAACACGGCATCTCTTATTAATTATATCAATACTACAGACCTTACTTTTTGACAAACTTAAACTCCTTTCAATTTCCTGTTCTTATTTAAGAATTCTTCAAATTCCTTCAAACCAAAGCTGCTCAGGTTATTCTCTTTTGTCAATCCTCCTTTTTGCGCAGCAAGCACTCCGTATTTTACATCATCAAAACCATCCAGGGCATGAGCATCGGGATCAATGGAAAGTAAAACTCCTTTTTCTATGGCATAGCCAATATACTTCCAATCCATATCAAGACGACGGGGATGTGCATTAATTTCGATCACAACATGGTTAGCAGCGCAGGCATCAATTATTTTCTTATGGTCAACCGGGTAACCATTACGGCTCAATAGCAGCCGGCCCGTCATGTGACCAAGAATAGTAGTATACGGATTTTCAATGGCGGTTATCAACCGTTTCATGGCTTTTTCTTCATTCATCTTCAGGTTGCTGTGTACGGAAGCGATAACGAGGTCAAATGTCTTTAACACGGAGGATGTATAATCAAGGTTGCCATCGTTCAGGATATCGCTTTCAATGCTTTTGAAAATTTTGAAGGGTTTCAGTTTATTGTTCAGTTCGTCAACATAGCGATGTTGTTCCTTTACCCGGTCTTCTTTCAGGCCATTGGCATAAAAAGCCGTCTGGGAGTGATCGGAGATAACAAGGTATTCAAGTCCCCGTTTGACGCACTCGTTGGCCATCTCCTCAATGGTATTACTTCCATCGCTCCAGTTACTGTGACTGTGGATGATGGAACGAATGTCTTCCGGTTGTACCAGTTTCGGCAACTTGTTCTTCTTTGCTTTTTCAATAATAGCTGTTGTTTCTCTCAGGCAGGGCGGGATAAAAGGTATTTTGGCTTCTGCAAAAATGGTTTCATCACTATCGCCGTGGGAAAATTTTATGGAAGGGAATGTTTTTTGAAAAGTATCGGTGAACTCTTTGTTACCCGTAGTGGTGAATTGTCGTTCAGTAATATTTTTTCCCCCGGTATAAAGGCGAAGCTTTAATCCGTTCTTCAACTTGTATAACAGGTTATCTTTATTTTCTTCAAGCAATTCCGGTGGTTGTGCAGTCTGGAATTTTGGTTTAATGATCTCATTCGGTTCGGTTATCACAAATTCTAATTCTTCTATCGTTAAAGCCTGTCTCCTGTAAGCACCGGTTATTCTTACTTTATCCGGCGAAAATAATTTCTTAAGATAATTTTCGATCTGCGGGAACACTTCTTCGAGTTGTGCATACAGGAAATGCCCCTGGTTCAGGAAATAAAAATTTATGGCATCTTGTACGTTTTTCTGTGTTTTTTCGCCAAATCCTTTAAAAAGTGTCAACCGGTTCTCGTTGCATGCATAGAGCAATTCTCCCAAAGATTCTATCTCCATCTGCTTCCAGATCGTATTGATTTTTTTTGGACCAATACCTTTTATGTTCAGCATTTCAATAACACCCGGTGGTGTTTTGCTGATGTATTCACTCAATATTTCCAGCTTACCGCTGTCCAGCATTTCGATCACTTTCTTCCCTACACTGTCGCCAATACCTTTAACAGTAAATAATTTTTCCCGCGGCGTATCTTTTAACTGCATAGGAAGCTTCTCGATGTTGAAAGCCGCTATGGCATAGGTTTTCGTCTTAAAGGAGTTTTCGCCGTGGATGTCCATCAGTTTGGCGAGGAGGTCAAAATTATCAGCGATCGCGGTATTTTCCATACCACTAATTTAAGATTTATTAAAAGCAGGGACATAAAAAAAGTCCCGCCAGAAGCGGGACTTTTTAAGTCGTTTAAGAAGCTCTTAAACTTATTTCTTTTTCTTTGCAGCTTTCTTCTTAGGAGCAGCTTTTTTCTTTGCAGCTTTTTTCTTAGTAGCCATTTTGTTAGAATTTAATGTTAGTAAAAATGGGTTAACGATAATAAAGATAACAATTATTTCACATTACCCAAATTTTTTTACAAAAAAATCTAAAATGGAAAATTGTATTATGCTTCAACAGGAGTTACTGAAACATAAGTTCTGTTGTTTTTTCTTTTACGAAATTCAACAACACCATCACTTAATGCAAACAAAGTAAAGTCTTTTCCAACGCCAACATTTTTACCGGGATGATAAACTGTGCCGCGCTGACGAATAATAATGTTACCGGAAATAACGGCCTGGCCGCCAAAAATTTTTACACCAAGGCGTTTGCTTTGAGAGTCGCGGTTATTCTTTACGCTGCCTTCACCTTTTTTATGTGCCATTGTATAAAGTTTATTAGTTAGTTTATTCGTTGATCAGTGAACCGATCAAGCAATACTTGTTACTTTAATTTTTGTATAAGCTGTACGATGACCTTTTTTCTTGTGAAAACCTTTTCTTCTTTTTTGCTTGTAAGCAATTACGGTATCACCTTTTACCTGGTCAATGATCTCTGCCTGTACTTTTGTTTTTACAGAAGAACCTACAGAAAGTTTGCCCCCGGCATCTGCCAGCAAAACTTCGAGGTCAACATTGTCGCCGGCTTTACCTTCCAGGTGCGGAACGTACAAAGTCTGGTCTTTTTCCACCTTAAACTGCTGTCCGGCTACTTTTATTACTGCAATCATACGCTTAAAATTAGGACGGCAAAGGTAAGGGTAAATATGGTTTCAGCAAACAGAAAATCAAAGTTTTACTGACCTTTTAGGTGCTTTGATATGCAGAATTTTGAACAGAAAATGACCATGTTTTGCAGGACCTTCCTTTATATTTGTACCCTGTCTTCAGGTTCTCTATAGCAGAAAGTATGAAAATCAAGTCCTTCTTAGCCCGGCCGTTTGCTTCATATATATATAAAGGTATCCGCAAAGGAATGGCCACGGCAGTGGCCGACCAGGAAAATATTCTGAAAATCCTTCTAAAAACGGGGCGGAACACAGACTTTGGAAAAGAAACCGGGTTGGATAAACTGAATACTTATGATGAATTCAGACAGGCGGTTGCCATCCGGGATTATGAGCAAATGAAACACTGGATCGAGCGGATCAAAGAGGGGCGTCATAACGTATTGTGGAAAGGCAAGCCCATCTATTTTGCCAAAACCTCTGGCACCACCAGCGGCACCAAGTATATCCCGATCAGCAAAGAGTCAATCCCCAATCATATTAATACAGCCCGCAATGCACTGCTTTGTTATATGGCTGAAACAGGCAACACAAAATTCGCCGATGGTAAACTTATCTTTTTGTCCGGGTCGCCGGAACTGGAAAGAGTGGGAGGCATCCCAACCGGAAGGTTAAGTGGCATTGTCAACCATCATGTACCCAAATACCTTCGCAGTAACCAGATGCCATCGTATGAAACCAATTGCATTGAAGATTGGGAAACTAAATTGAATAAGATCGTTGATGAAACGATCGATAAGAATATGACATTGATCAGCGGCATACCGCCGTGGATGCAGATGTATTTTGATGAACTGATAAAAAGAAGCGGTAAAAAAGTAGGAGAGTTGTTTCCTGATTTCAGTGTGATGGTACAGGGAGGTGTGAATTTTGAACCGTATAAAGCGAAGTTGCTGGAAAGTATCGGAAGAAAGGTTGATACGATCGAGCTGTTTCCGGCCAGTGAAGGCTTCTTTGCATTCCAGGATTCGCAGGAAGCGGAAGGATTATTGCTGAATACAAATAGCGGCATCTTTTTTGAGTTTGTACCGGCTGCTGAGATCTTTAATGAGAACCCTGCGAGGTTATCATTAAAAGATGTGAAAGTGGGCGAGAATTATGCATTAATTATTAATAGTAATGCCGGTCTTTGGGGTTATAATTTGGGTGATACGGTCAAATTTGTTTCCATTAACCCTTACAGGTTGCTGGTAACAGGAAGAACCAAACATTTTATTTCCGCCTTCGGGGAACATGTGATCGGGGAAGAAGTAGAAGCCAGTATGTTGAAAGCTTCCGGGGAAGATAATCTTCATATCACTGAATTTACAGTTGCCCCTTTTGTTAGCAGTGACGAAGGAAAATCATTTCATGAATGGTTTGTAGAATTTGAAAACATGCCACATGACCTTTCCTCCTTTGCAGCCAAACTTGACAGGCAGCTCCGGGAAAAAAACAGTTATTATGATGACCTGGTGAGTGGTAATATTCTGTCGCCGCTGAAAATTACCCCTGTTCGCAAAAACGGGTTCATTGATTACATGAAATCGATCGGTAAATTAGGAGGGCAAAATAAAATACCCCGCCTGAGTAATGACAGAAAGGTTGCGGATGAACTAGCAAAGTTCAGTGAGGAAGAAATTATTAATTAATAATTATTAATTAATAATTAAAAACAGCATTTATGAATTCTGAAACACCCATAAAACGCATTGCAATATTCGGTTCCACCGGTTCTATCGGTACACAGGCATTGAATGTAATTGAAGCTAACCCCGACAGATTCTCCGCAGAAGTGCTTACGGCACATACTAATGATGAACTGCTGGTGCAACAGGCTCTTAAATTCAAACCTAATATTGTTGTCATCGGTGATGAAAAAAAATATACCAAAGTAAAAGAAGCGCTTGCCTCCACCGACGTAAAAGTATTTGCCGGGGAAAAATCGCTGGATGAAGTGGCTTCCATGGATTGTTTTGACCTGATGCTCGCCGCCATTGTTGGTTATGCAGGATTGCGGCCAACGCTGAAAGCGATCGGCAACGGCAAGGCCATTGCTTTGGCCAATAAAGAAACATTAGTGGTAGCCGGTGATATTATGATGAAGCAGGCCGTGGAAAACCGGGCGCCGATCATCCCGGTGGATTCAGAACATTCAGCGATATTTCAATGCCTCGTTGGTGAATCGAGGAACAGGATAGAAAAAATAATCCTTACTGCATCCGGCGGACCCTTTCTTGGCCGCAAGCCCAATTACCTGGTGAATGTAAAAAGAGAACATGCATTGCAGCATCCCAACTGGACCATGGGCGCCAAGATCACTATTGATTCAGCTACGCTGATGAACAAAGGCCTGGAAATGATCGAAGCTAAATGGCTGTTCAACCTGAGGCCGGAACAGATACAGGTGGTCATTCATCCGCAAAGTATCATTCATAGTATGGTGCAGTTTGAAGATGGAAGCATTAAAGCACAAATGGGATTGCCGGATATGAAGCTGCCGATCCAGTATGCACTTGCTTTTCCAAAAAGAATGAAAAATGATTTTCCGCGTTATGATTTCCGGAAAGTAAGTACACTCAATTTTGAAGAACCGGATGTTAAAACATTCAGAAACCTTGTACTGGCCACTGAAGCATTGAAGAAAGGAGGCAACCTCCCCTGCGTGATGAATGCGGCCAATGAAATAGCGGTGTATGCCTTTCTGCGCAACCGTATCAACTTTTTGGATATGACGGATGCGATAGAAAAAACCATGCAAAACATCTCCTTTATCGAGAAGCCCACACTGGAGGAATATTTTGAAAGCGACGGAGAGGCCCGTAACT
>DATHDV010000264.1:0-3449 GCA_035318845.1 Chitinophagaceae bacterium | reverse complement strand
TTGTAAAAGGCGATCAGAATGTAAAAAAGGTCTGGGGTAATGTAGAAACCAACTATCAGCGACGTACCGATCTATACAGCAGTGTTATTAAGACGGTAGAAGCCTCAGCTAATTTTGAAAAATCACTTTTGAAAGATGTGGTAGAAGCCAGGGCAAAACTTGGGACCACGACCGTGAACCTCAACGACCAGCAAAGCCTTGATAAATACCAGCAGGCGCAGGGACAAATGAGGAGTGCATTCTCTAATTTGATGGGATATGTGGAGAATTACCCGGATATAAAAACCACCAAGGCTTTCCAGGATTTCCAGGCGCAAATTGAAGGCACAGAGAACCGCATCAATGTTGCCCGCCAGGATTATAATAAAGCTGTTGAAGGATATAATCTTAAAGTAAAAAGATTCCCCAATAATATGCTGGCAGGCATGTTTGGGTTTAAAGAAAAAGCTTTTTATAAGGCAGATCCTGGTACTGAAAAGAATCCGGATGTAAAGTTTGATATTAAATAAACACCAGCACGGATGCTTTCCTTTTTCAGAAAGAAAAAATCATTCTTCACGGAAGAAGAAACAAAGCTTATTGTAAAAGCTATACGTCACGCCGAAAATCAAACCAGCGGGGAGGTAAGAGTTTTTGTAGAAAGCCGTTGCAGTTGGGTGGATGCTATTGACCGTGCTGCTGAAGTTTTCTTTTCATTAAAAATGGACAAAACAGATCAGCGGAATGCTGTGATCGTATATGTTGCTGTCAAAGACCGCCAGTTGGCGGTCTTTGGCGATGAGGGTATCCATAATAAAGTGGGCGCTGAATACTGGAACAAAGTAGTTGGTGAAATGCTGACCAGCTTTAATATGAACAATTATGCAGAAGGTATCAGTAACTGTGTGATCCAGATCGGGGATGCTCTCACCACTCATTTTCCTTTTAACAGGGATACGGATAAAAACGAATTACCCGACGAAATTGTATTCGGCAGGTAGACCCTATGAAGAGACTCTTATTTATATTCAGCCTTTTGATCTCCATTTGTGTTTCGGCACAGATCGATAAAGTGATCCCGAACAGACCCAGCCCTCCAAAACTGGTCAATGATTTTACCAATACGCTTACCCAGTACCAGGTCGATGCATTGGAAAATAAATTAGTGGCCTATGATGACAGTACATCAAGTCAGATTGCAATAGTCATTTTACCTACACTTACAGATTCAAAGACTGGTACTACATACGAAGATGAAGAAGTAGCATTAAAAATTTTGCGTGATTGGGGAATAGGACAAAAAGATCGTAACAACGGGATCCTTATATTAATTGTAAAAAGCCCTGATGGTAAAGAAAAGAAAATAAGAATAGAAGTTGGCTATGGACTGGAAGGAGCAGTTCCGGACATAACCGCAAAGAGCATCATCGATAATTATATCACTCCAAATTTTAAAGAAGGTAACTTTTACCGGGGTCTTGATGAAGGCTCCGATGCAATAATAAGAGCAGCAACAGGTGAGTACAAAGCGCCGGCTGGTTATGGCAGTAAAAAAAAGAAAGGCATCGGATGGAGTAGCATTATTTTCATTATTATTTTTTTATTGATCGCAATGGCCGGTGGCGGCAGGGGCGGAGGAAGTATGATGTCACGCAGGGGATCCGGATTTACCACAGCCTGGATACTCGGTAGCCTGTTAGGTGGTAGTGGAAGAAGTGGTGGCGGAGGTTGGTCTGGCGGCGGAGGTGGTGGCGGATTTGGAGGATTCGGTGGCGGCGGCGGTGGTGGTGGCGGAGCTAGTGGAGGATGGTAAAATTCTTTTTATAAAAAAAGGTGCCCTGATATTCAGAGCACCTTTCTATTTAAAATTAAAATCAAAATCCTTTTTTATCTTCTTCGGGTAATTTGGATTTAATATAATCAGCCAGTTCTTTTGATCCGGCTTCCATTTTCTTTTTCGCCAGTTCTTTTAAAATCCCGTTAATGGCACCATCGGTTTGGCTTCTGAATGCTTCCGGTACATCTTCCCTGAATTTTACAATATCATCAACTCCTCTTTTCACGGTCTCGCTATTGCCAGATTTTGCCAGGAGATTACTAATAGGTTGAACCAATTGAAATTTTCGCTGAGACAATCTCATTTTCTCAAAACTACTTAATATCATATCTGCGACGCTTTCGTCGCCGGAAGCAACAAGAATAGTTGTGATAGCATTTTCAAGTGCCCCTTTGGCCGGAAAAACGGATAGACGTTTAGCTTCACTCAAAGCTGCAACACTATCAATATCGGACAGAGCCTTCAATGCATTACCCGATACAGTATAAGATGAATCATTGACAGCTGATTTGAATAAACCTGCGTATTGCGGGCTATGGAATTCTCCCAGTTTAGAGATTGCAATTGCTTTGATAATACGATCAGGATCATTTTTTGCCATATCGGCCAAAAGAGGTTCTACAGCCTCTTTGACATTATTCTTCTTTAAATCCAGTCTGTTGAGCGTAAATACCCTGAGTCCATCATATTTATCTTTTAATGCTATTTGTAAAAAACTGACCGCTTTCGGATCATCCTGCTTTTTTGAAGCGAAATCAACAGCTTCCCTTCTGTCAACAAAGTTGCCTGCATATTTATACTGGTGAATGTATTCATCCAGTGTTTTATTCTCTTTTTTAGTGCAAAGAAGGGTTTTTTCGCCGTCGAAATTTACCAGGTCAGGTTTTTGTGCGGCATCAAAGTAGAATGTGTCTGCTTTATTTTGAGCCCATACATTATAACGGGTTTTATTAGCGCCTTTGTAAATATCAATAGCAACAGGAAGTTTAAATATTTTATCACTTTGAGTTTGATTGACAATTACACGTACTTTTTTTGTTTCACTGTCATAATCGTAATTGATATCAAGAGTGGGATGGCTGCCGCCATAATACCATTGATTCCAGTACCAGTTCAGGTCCCTTCCGCTTACTTCTTCAAAAGCAAGACGGAGGTTATGGGCTTCAGCAGATTTAAATTTATTAGTGGTCAGATATAAGTTCAGTGCTTTAAAAAAGGCACTGTCGCCAACATAGGTACGCAGCATATGAAGGATAGCGCCGCCTTTTGGATAACTTACCTGGTCAAAGACATCTTCTTTGTCGCTGTAATAAAAACGGACCAGGTCCTTTTTTGCATTCGCAGGATTGGATAAATAAGATTGCCGGTTCCCGAAAATGTGTTCATCACCGTCATCCTTACCATATTTATATTCTCTCCACAGTGTTTCGCCATAATCGGCAAATGATTCATTTAACGTGATATTGCTCCAGCTTTCCGTGGTCACATAATCGCCAAACCACTGGTGAAATAACTCGTGTGATATTACATCTTCCCAATTGTTTCCATCCAATAATTCTCTTGCGTTCTGCTGTGCCGCATCTGAATGGAGCGTGGTAGTAGTATTCTCCATAGCGCCGCTTACATAATCGTG
>DATHDV010000263.1:0-10375 GCA_035318845.1 Chitinophagaceae bacterium | reverse complement strand
CTAAAAATAATGATCACCGAACCCATGATCGGAAAATATCAAACCACAGCATTCCCGGATAATGCTAAATTAAAAGAAGCAAACGGTGACCTACGGAAGGTAATTGAAAAAATAAAAGCGATTACTAAATAAGCTTAGAGAATGCATACTCATATCAATATAAAAGCCCCCACGATCTTCGCAGGGGCTTCATTAAAGTCATTTCGTTTCAGGAATCATCCTTCGCCAAGCTCAGGATGACAGACGGTTTACTTCACCTCCTCATACGGCACATCCGTCACATTATCCGTAGCATTTGCATTCGCATCAGTTGCTTGTCCACCTGTTCCTTGTTCATTTGTACCTTGCCCGCCCGCAGGTTGTTCCTGTGTCGCCTTGTACATATCTTCACTCGCTGCCGTCCATGCTGCATTCAAGGCAGCCATCGCTGTATCAATCGCAGGTATATCCTGTGCCTTGTGAGCTTCTTTTAATTTTTCAGCAGCTTGCTCGATCGCTGTTTTCTTTTCAGCCGGTATCTTTTCACCGTATTCTTTCAATTGTTTTTCGGTTTGGAATACCAGGCTGTCAGCCATATTCAACTTCTCCACTTTTTCTTTCTCTGCTTTATCGGTCGCTTCATTGGCTTTTGCTTCGGCTTTCATTTTTTCCACTTCTTCTTTGCTTAAGCCGCTGCCTGCTTCAATATGTATCTTTTGTTCCTTACCTGTGCCTTTGTCTTTCGCTGTTACATGCAGGATACCGTTGGCATCAATATCAAATGTCACTTCGATCTGCGGCACGCCTCTTGGTGCCGGCGGTATTCCATCCAAATTAAATATGCCGAGACTCTTATTGTCCTTGGCCATACTTCTTTCGCCCTGCAACACATGTATCTGCACACCGGGCTGGTTATCACTGGCGGTGGAGAATGTTTCTGATTTTTTGGTAGGTATCGTTGTGTTGCTTGGGATCAAAGCTGTCAATACGCCGCCCATGGTCTCAATACCAAGCGTAAGCGGTGTTACGTCGAGCAGCAATACATCTTTAATATCACCGGTCATTACCGCACCTTGTATCGCCGCACCAATTGCAACTACTTCATCCGGGTTCACACCCTTGTGTGGTTTCCTGCCAAAGAATTTTTCTACGATATCCTGTACTTTGGGGATCCTTGTAGAACCACCCACTAATATCACTTCATCAATTTGTGAAGTGTTCAAACCGGCATCTTTCAATGCCGCTTCACAGGGTTTCAAACAACGGGCAAATAAATTATCTGCCAGTGATTCAAATTTTGCACGGGTCAGTTTTTTTACCAGGTGCTTGGGCACTCCGTCAACCGCCGTGATATAAGGAAGATTAATTTCTGTTTCTGAAGATGAACTTAATTCCACTTTGGCTTTTTCAGCTGCTTCTTTCAAACGCTGCAAGGCCATCGGGTCTTTTCTCAGATCGATCGCTTCATCTTTTTTAAATTCATCAGCCAGCCAGTCCATCACCACTTTATCAAAGTCATCACCACCGAGGTGCGTATCACCATTGGTTGACTTTACTTCAAACACTCCTTCACCTAATTCAAGGACGGAGATATCAAACGTACCGCCACCCAAGTCAAACACAGCGATCTTATGATCATGTTTGCCTTTATCAAGACCATAAGCCAATGCAGCGGCTGTTGGTTCGTTCACGATCCTGCGAACCGTAAGACCTGCGATCTCACCGGCTTCTTTGGTAGCCTGTCTTTGTGCATCGTTGAAATATGCAGGCACGGTGATCACTGCTTCGGTCACTTCATGCCCGAGGTAATCTTCAGCCGTTTTCTTCATTTTCTGAAGCACCATGGCGCTTATTTCCTGCGGGGTATAAAGTCTGCCATCTATGTCAATGCGAACGGTATTATTGTCACCTTTTACCACTTTATAACTCCAGTGACTGATCTCTTCGGTCACTTCATCAAACTGGCGGCCCATAAAACGCTTTACCGAAGCGATGGTATTATGCGGGTTGGTAATGGCCTGGCGTTTGGCCGGGTCACCCACTTTGCGTTCGCCATTTTTCAGGAAAGCCACGATGGACGGGGTTGTGCGACGACCCTCATCGTTGGCAATTACTACTGGTTCGTTACCTTCCATAACGGCAACGCAGCTATTCGTGGTTCCTAAGTCGATTCCTATGATCTTTCCCATAATTTATTTTCTCCTTTTTTAAATTGACGTCCGCCTTTGGGCCGGACAGCCTGCTATAAGTTGACAATCATTGTGCCGTGAGTGGAAATAATGAAAAAATGTCATGAAAATAAGGTCTCTGCGTCATTGAAGGGGAATGATCCAAAGGCCTGCTGGTTAAGGGTTTTTTAACGGTTTTTGCTGAAGAAGGTAGAAATGCGGTTGTTTGAAATAAATTAATCCCCTAATTTACCATTCGAATTTCCTCCCCCTGAATACTGTAGCCCCTGATCAATTTGGATAAGCTTCTGATTACAGCAAATAAGCTGAAGGGAAATTTGTTGCTCAAAATAACCCGGCAGCCAGGATAGAATTTATAACAGGAGAAACCAGGTCATTTAATCTAAAATATTTTTTTATGGCAGAAAGAACTTCTATAGACACGTCTATGCTTGATGACAGGGATCCAAACGTGTGGAAAATATTAAAACTGCTGATCCTATTGGGCTTTATTGCCATTGTTGTTTTAAGTATTGGCTCAGTTTTAGAACAAAACAAAAATGGCGGTGGATACAATATTTGGAAATCCGGCGGAACGGCCCTTTTAATTTCCGGTGCCTGCTTCAGCGCCGGCGCATTGATGGGATTTCTTTTTGCTATTCCCAAACTATTACAAAATACCAACCTCCTGCCCGACCAGATCAAAAATGACCAGACGGTAATTCTGCATAATGATAACCTTGTCCAGATCAGCGACTGGCTTACCAAAATAATTGTTGGTGTTGGTCTCACCCAATTAAATGACATCCCCGATTTTCTTAAAAGGATCGGGGATCGTTTGGGAAAAAGTTTTGGCGATGGTGCTGCCGGAAGTAATATTGCTATAGGCTGTATCCTGTATTTCGTAGTGATAGGCTTTTTATCCTCGTATATATGGACAAGATTATATTTTGTAAAACTATTGCGCCAAACAAACGACGATCTGCAAAAAAGGCAAATAGAAAAACTTGCAAAACTGGCCGATATTGCCGTAGAAGACAAGAATAAAAAAACGATCACTGAATCTGATGTAGCGAGTGATGCAGCTGCCATTGATACATTAAAAGCAACCAGTTCTGATGAAATAAAATCGGAGCTGGATAAATTGAAAGAAAAAGTAAAGGAGGTCCTGAAAAGTAAAACCGTTAAAGTAAAAGATGATCTGCAAAAAAACAGGTGGGGCGGAAAAGCTGAAAATAATGGGAAGCAAATAAAGGCCGCAGTTTCTCAAAGTAAGTTAGATGGCTTCTATGATATTTTTATTACTGTAACCGGGGATACCCCGCTGACCACTCCTGTTGCCATCTTTGTCCATGACTCATTCGCATTTCCGGATGATGTAGTATATGTTGTTCCTGACGCAAAAGGCGTAGCACAGATCACACTTACCGCTTATGAAGCATTTACGATAGGAGCATTTTTTGCAGACGGCACCGAACTGGAACTTGACCTTAACCAGCAGGCCGGGTACCCGAGAGGATTTTATTGGTTCAATAATAGTAATACAAGTTCAGCCGTTTAAGTATGGGACCAGGAAAACCGGTACCAGAATAACAAAGCAATATTCAAGAACCTTTTCCCGGGCTGCTTGCTATATTTGGCAAACAAAGTTTGTTTATGCCAAATAGCATTGCTCAAAAATTAAAGATCGGGAAGGGATTCACTCTTCTTACCCTCAACGCCCCCGCTGATTTTAAAAAAGGTTTGCAAGGCTTACCTGCAGGCGTAAAGATCACCGATGCCGGCAAAGATTACAACCAGGTGCATTGGTTTGTGTTTAACCGGGCACAAATGGAAAAAGAAATGAGCAAAGTGATGAAGCTGGTAAAACCGGATGTGATCGTATGGGTGTATTATCCAAAAGTTAGCTCCAAAATGCAAACTGACCTGACAAGAGATAAGGGCTGGGATTGTTTATTGGCCGAGGGCGATAAACTCACCTGGATAAGTTTGATATCATTTGATGATACCTGGTCGGTCTTTGGTTTCAGGGCCAAGACGGATGCTGATAGAAAGAAAGAAGCGAAGCCGGGGGCACCGAGAGAAATTTTCAATTGGGTAAACCCGCAAACCAAAGAAGTGAAACTACCGGATGACCTGGCCAATGCATTGAAGAAAAATAAAAAACAGTCTGATTTCTTCAATACTCTTTCATTCACCAATAAAAAAGAATATATCGAATGGATCGTGACCGCGAAAAGAGAAGAAACAAGAACGGAAAGAATAAATGGGACGATCGAAAGGTTGGGTAAAGGATGGAAGAACCCGGCGAATAGATAATAGATGATAACTGATAAATGATAGATGATAGTTGTCTTGGTTACAAGACCCCGACTATCAGGAGGATATCCTAAAACTTAAGAACTATCATCTATCAGTTATCATCTAACTTTATCTTTTTAATTATTAGTTTTTATCTTTAAACAGTGAATCTCACAACAGACATATACCAACGCATCGTTGCCGCCAAGGTTTACATTGATGAGAATTACCAGGAGTCTATTGACCTGGAACAAATATCCAAGCAGGCATTTCTTTCCCGGTTTCATTTCCATCGTTTATTCAGGCAGGTATATAAAAGAACGCCGCATCAGTATCTCACTCAAAAAAGATTGGATAAAGCCAAAGACCTGTTATCAGAAAATAAAGCTGTTACTGATGTGTGCAATGAAGTGGGATTTGAAAGTATCAGTTCATTCAGTGGGTTGTTTAAAAAAGAGATCGGCTTCGCTCCCACTTACTACCGTAATATGGCCTGGCTGAAGAAACAGGAAGCGTTGAAGCAGCCGAAGAAAGCTATTCCGCATTGTTTTATTGAAAGCTATAAACTGGATGCTGGTTGCTAGTTTCTGGTTGCTGGTCACTGGTTGCTTAAAGAACGAAGAAGCTCTAGCGTATCGAAATAACCAGTCACCAGAAACAAGCAACAAGTAAAGCAAGATTCAATAACCCCCTCTCCTTTTCCCTGCTTATTTTTATTTTCTAAAACAAAAAACATGATAACAAAACTTTCCCATGCCTGTTTCTATGTCTCCGACCAGGATAAGGCTTTCGATTTCTATGTGAACAAACTTGGGTTTAAAGTCAATACCGATGTGACCATGGAAAATGGTTTCCGCTGGCTGACGCTAAATACACCTGACCAGCCCGAACTGGAGATCATACTCTTCCCCGTAACTGATGCAAATGGTAATGATGAGGAGGTGAACAAAGCATTAAAATTCTTGCTGGAAAAAGGGGTTATGAGCACCGGCGCCATGCATACAGCTGATTGCAGGGCTACATATGAAGAATTGAAAGCAAAGGGCGTTGATATTTCAGAACCCAAAGATCAGTTCTATGGGATCGAATGTATCGTCAAAGACGGTTGCGGCAACTGGTTCAGCATGACACAATCTAAGGAAGTGCCTGCGGGTGGCTGGAAATAGATAAAAGTTAACAGATAATAGATAATAGATGATAGTTCTTTAAAGTGTATGCATTCCTGTTGATTTCGTAGCATTTTTGGGTCTGAAGCACTATCATCTACCCAGTTATCAGTTATCATCTGCCACAGCTATTTCTTCACAATTCCTTTTCCTTTCTTTCTCTATTTTTACGAAGTATTTTACCCTTTACTACGGGAAAGCGGTAAGTTATCTTACCGTCTTATTCTCATCCCGGCAAATAATTAAAGAAGTCATGAAAGGAAAAGGAATTTTTGTTGCAGCCTGTTTATTCTTATTCCTCAGTTCTTATTCTCAAAAAATAGATCCTGCACACCCGGACCTGTCTCCCAGTAATTTCAAAATGGATTCACTGCCCAATTCAGAAATAAACATACCTATCCAGATCAACCTGAAACCGGTATATGTGATGGCAGAGAAAAGTGTTGATACTGTTTTCACTTCTCCCAATTATCCTGATGAGTGGATGCAGGATGGTTGTGACGCCCGCTATAAATATACATTTCGGCGAAGCCTGCTGCAAATGAAAACAACCGGTACTTCACTCGATCTTGGTTTCACGGGCTTTTATAAAATTGTCGGTTCAACAAGGATCTGTGTCAATGGAACAATTATTTCTCCCTGGACACCGGCCTGCCGTTGCGGATTTGGCAGTGAAGCGGAACGCCGGGTGAATGTTTCTTTTTCCAATACATTAAGCATACAGCCCGATTATAAAGTAAGATTAAATATCATAAGAAACGAACCGCAACCATTGGATAAATGCGAAGTGTGTTTCTGGGGACAGGATATTACCAAACAAGTGATGAAAGGATTGACAACGGAACTGGACGCTGCCAAAAAAGACCTTGATAAAAGCTATGGATCGGTTAACCTGAAACCCCGGTTCCAGCAGGTATGGGACCGGTTGAATAAAGTCTATAATTTATACGGGCTCGGCTGGCTGAAAATAAATCCGCAAAAGATCCGTATCAATAACCTGTTCACACTAAATGATTCGTTGTATATTTTTTTGGGACTCTCTGCAAAACCTGCTATCAGTTTTGAAAAACCAATCGAGCAATCTTCCTGGGTGCCCAATCTCGGAACCTTCAGCCGGAAGCCGGGTTTTAATATTTTCCTGGACGCAGTGCTCAGCTATGATTCGCTGAGTGTAATATTGAACCAGCAATTGGCCGGTAAAGAATTTGATTTTAAAAAACTATTTGTAAAAAAGAAATTCATCATTGATTCCTGCAGGATCTACGGTGCCGGTAATGAGAAATTAATTATCAAGGTAAATTTTTCAGGAACAAACACCGGCATTGTATATTTTTTGGGGAAACCTGTTTACAATAAGGATAAACGTACCATTGAAGTGAACGATATTGATTTTGACATTAAATCAAAAAACTTCCTGCTGGGATCGGCGGATTGGCTCTTTGATAAAAAGATCAGCAAAGAGATAAGCAAACAGGCCCGTTTTGAATTAGGCGCTTATATTGATACCGCTAAGACGAGCATCAATAAAGAATTGAATACGGAATGGATAAAAGGGATCAGCAGTAATGGAACGATCAGTGATATCAGGCTTATCGGCATCTACCCTATGCAGCAATACCTGGTGATCCGCAGCAATTGTACCGGCGACATGTCGGTACGGGTTGACTCCATCAACTTCAGCCTGTAGTTTCATCTTCTTCCGGGCTGGCTTTAAAAGAAAAATTCCGTTGGGCTACATAACTGAATACAACAACTATCGCAATGGTTAATACCTGGGCCATTACGGGATAAATATGGAGGACCTCCACAAATATTTTCAGGAACAGGTAATTCAGCACCAGGTTGAAGAGGCAGATCATAAAATAACGGAAAAGTTGTATCCGTCCCTTCAGGATTGAATCACTGAATACAACATATTTCGACATAAAAAAACCGATCGGGAAAGTGATCAGGAAAGAAATGAACAGCGCTGCCACATGCGCTTTGAATGCAAAGAAGTCAAAGTGAAAATCTTTTTCGTGGAAAATGTATTTGTAACTGACTAAATAGGTCAGGAATCCCAGCAGCATATTGGCTCCGCCGGAAGCAGCATACCGGAATGTCTGCTGGCTCATCAGCTTGCGGAACGGCGGATAAAAAAAATCAATGATGGGCAGTATAAAATCCCGGGCACTATGTATATGACGTCGCATGGATGGGCAAAGGTAAAGGCTAAGAGATTAAAAGAGAAAAGGAGACAAAGAGGGAGTGTCCTGATTTGAATTTTGAACCACATAGACACAATAGAACACAATAGTAAATACACACATAGGCTATGTGAAAGCCTATGTTTCTATGTTCCTATGTGGTGAAAGATTAAGACCAAACAATACCGACAAAGAGGCTTTATGGTTATAGGTGCTTAAATTTGCCGATAAACACAGATAGATGAGTATCGTCAAGGAGATAAAACCACGTATTGTAAAGGAGTTGAAAGATCTGTACGGCCAGGAGTACAAAGAATCTGAATTAACCATTAATACCACCAAGCCGGAATTTGAAGGTGATTATACCCTGGTGCTTTTTTCATTTGTAAAGCAATTAAAAAGATCACCGGAACAACTGGGTAAGGAGATCGGTGAAAACCTTATAAAGAACAACCCGGATATTTTTACAGCATATAATGTCATCAAGGGTTTTTTAAACCTGACGATCTCAGATAATTACTGGATCAATTTTCTCCGGGCAAAATATAATGACGAAAAATTTGGTTCCAGGCCCGCCAACGGACAAAAAGTAATGGTCGAGTACTCCTCTCCCAATACTAATAAACCATTGCATCTTGGTCACCTGCGGAATAATTTTTTGGGCTGGTCTGTTGCCGAGATCTTAAAGGAAAGCGGTTATGAGATCATTAAAAGTTGTATCGTCAATGACCGGGGCATTCATATCTGCAAAAGCATGATCGCCTGGCAACTCTTTGCCAACGGTGCTACACCCCAATCAACCGGTATCAAAGGCGATCATTTTGTAGGCGATTATTATGTGCAATGCGAGAATACGATCAAAGAAGAAACTGCAGTGCTGCAGGCCCGGATCGATGAGAAGAACTATGAAGATTTCCCGGGCGGGATCAAACAGAAACTGATCGAGCTGAAAGAATTGATGAATGCCATCAGCGGCAATATGGAAAAAGATAAAGAGAAATGGAATAAGGTCCATGATGAATATATCGAGATCATCCGGGCGCATACGCCAATTATGAAAAAAGCACAGCAAATGCTGCTGGACTGGGAAGCCGGCAAACCTGAAGTGATCGACCTGTGGAAAAAGATGAATGGCTGGGTGTATGAGGGATTTGATATAACCTACAAACGCATTGGCAGCGATTTTAATGTCATGTATTATGAAAGTAGTACTTATTTGCTGGGTAAGAAATCTGTAGAAGAGGGTTTGCAAAAAGGAGTCTTTATAAAAAAAGAAGATGGAAGCGTATGGGCAGATCTGACCAGCGATGGGCTTGATGAAAAATTAGTGTTGCGGAAGGATGGTACTTCTGTTTATATGACACAGGACCTGGGACTGGCGCAGAATAAATATGAACAGTTCCATTACGACCAGAGTATTTATGTGATCGGTGATGAACAGAATTATCACATGAAAGCATTAAAACTCATCCTGAAAAAAATGAACAAGCCCTATGCTGACGGTCTTTATCATTTAAGTTATGGCATGGTGGAATTGCCATCGGGCAGAATGAAAAGCCGGGAAGGAACGGTGGTGGATGCTGATGAAATGATAGAAGAAATGGTGAATGTGGCAAAGAATAAAACAGAAGAGCTTGGAAAAGTAAAAGACTTTACTGCAGAAGAACTGATCGGGTTATATGATACCATTGCTCTCGGCGCTTTAAAATTTTTTCTATTAAGGGTTGATCCAAAAAAGAGAATGATATTCAACCCGGAGGAATCTATAGACTTCCATGGTTTTACCGGGCCCTTTGTTCAATACACATATGCAAGGATTAAGTCGATTCTTCGAAAGGCACAAGGGACAAGCGACAAGGTACAAGTTGGAAACAGTTTATTAAAGCTTGAAAAAGACCTTGTCATTTTACTGGAACAATACCCGGCGATCATTGAACAGGCTTGCAACGAACATAACCCCTCGGTGATCGCTATTTATGTTTTCAATCTCGCTAAATCCTTCAATACATTCTATACGGAGCATTCTGTCATGAATGCGGAATCGGAAGAAAAGAAACAACTGCGCCTGCAGCTTTCTGAAATGACAGCGAATGTGATCGCTTCGGGAATGGGTTTGCTGGGGATAAAAGTACCGGAGAGAATGTAAAATGAGTCGGGAGTCTGGAGTCGTTAGTCTTGAGTCAGGAAACGGCAAAAAAAAGCAACCATTAATTAATGATTGCTGAATATTTTTCGATGACCCCCGGCTAACGGCTAACAGCTAAAAGCTAACGGCTAATTTAAAGTCCCGTCACCATTTTCTTCTGCCTGTAGGAAGCAAGGGCCGGATCCATTCCAATGGCGATATCGCAAAGCCTTGTTCCCTTCTCCATATTTTCTTTTCCACCTTTCTTTTGATAACACATGCCGATCATATATAAAGCGGAAGCATCTTTTTTGTCATATTCCAGGACTCTATCCCAGTAATCTATCGCCTCCTGGTATTTTGCCTTGTAGTAATAAGCCTCCGCGATCATGTTCAGGATGTTCATGTCGCTTGGTTTTTTGATCAGGATCTCATTCAGGATCTTTACAC
>DATHDV010000262.1:0-18488 GCA_035318845.1 Chitinophagaceae bacterium | reverse complement strand
AGCAACAGGTGCACCGGCCCATACTGCTTTAAAGAGTTTGGTCATCGTTGCTACCTGCGCTGCCTGGTAGCCGCCCCAGCTATGACCCTGCAAGGCCATATTGGTACTATCCACCCAACCTTTTTTTACCAATGCCCTTGCACCGCTGACGATATAGTCATAAGCACTTTGACCGGGGTAACCGATCTTATATTCTATATCCGGCATGAAGATGATATAACCGCGGCTGACAAAGAAAGAAACATTAATAGCACTTCGGATGGGTGCAGGTTCTTTGTAACTATTAAGACCATCACTCAGCTTTTCATAGAAGTAACAGATCAATGGATATTTTTTCTTCGGGTCAAAGTTTTCAGGTTTATATACAATGCCTGTTGCATCTTTTCCATTGTAGGCTTTCCAATAGAAGAGTTCGGCTGTGCCCCAGTTATAATCTTTTTGCTGAGGGTTTATATTTGAAAGCTGACGATTAAGTTCATAATTGAATGGATCATCAACTACCCCGTGTGAACTATTCACTTCCATAAAACTTGAAAAGAAATTTGGCGATTGCGAAAAAGTTTCCTTCAAGCCCGCTAATACGTTTCCAATTTTATCCTTAATTATATTAGAGTAGTGGTATTTCTGCCTTTCTGTGTACGTTACCAAATACGTGCCCCTGGTTGATGTCGCCCAATCTACTATTGCCTCCTTTTTATCCAGGTCATTCTTCAATATAAGCCATCTCTTTTTTTGTACGTTAATACCTTTTTCATCCTGATCAAGTTTTAAGTATCTGTACACATCTTTAGTTATTCTTCCTTTTGAGACCTTTAATGTATCATAATTACTATTCATTTTTATCTGCCATATGTCATATTTGTCATAAACAAACAATAAAGAATCTCTCTCATGCCATCCCATCACTCCATAATTATTCGGCTCATCGGGTGAATCATTTTCTTCATTCCATAAAGGCACTTTTATTTTTTCAGAAATGTTTCTTGTTGTCGAACCATCCCATGCAAAATAATTTTTCGCTTTCCGGTCGTACCACATAATATATTTACCTGTTGAAGATGGATACACCTGCCCAAACAGGTTTTCTTTTACTTTCTTCTTTTCTCCTGTATTTACATCAATAGCATAAATATCTTTCAAGGTATTTCCTCTCCACTGGCTTTCGATCCTTTTACCAAAATCTGTTACACCAACAAATGTATCGCCATCGCCTTCACTCGTTTGCAAGACCTGCGGAATTTCCCGGCTGCCTAATTGTTTGATGGTTCTTGTTTCGAAGTTATACACCGCTAAAAAATTTTCCTCCCTTGCAGCTTTCAATCTTGCCGGAAATGTTTGCACAGTTTGCAGGTAATCGTCATTATAATGCCAGACATCAACCTTCGGATGTTCAAATTCTACCAATGTCGTATCCTTCGGTGCTTGAATTGGTGCCGTTCCAAAAAATAAACGCTTCCCGCTTTTGCTGAAACCGAGATTGCCGTATTCGCTGATCGTCATGCCGAGTTTCATTCCCACAGAAAATTTATCTGCCAGCAAATTTGCACTGTCCATTCCCTCCTTGTAATACCAGAGTTTATAAAATTTCTGCAGCTCCTTTGGCTTTGCATCTCTTTCTGCCACATAAGCAACCTGGGAGCCGTCATCTGTCATGGCAAAATTTTTAAAATCATTACCGCTCTTACTCAGTACAATTGTTTTAGCGTTTTTACAATCATATAGCAAAACCTGCGGTATGCTGAATGAATCTCTTGGGTTCCTCGCCAGCTCAACCAGCAGCTTCTCATTTGTTTTACTGAAAAAATATTCAAGCACATTGTAAAAAACAATTTCTTCGCCGGTTATGATATTGCGAAGTACCAGGTCGTTTCCATTGTCAACGGCTGGACTTGCGGGATCGTCACCTTCGGCATCGTAAAAGTCGTTAGTCTCATCATCATCTTTATTCTTGTTCTTTATTTTCTTTGGCATTTTCTCAATTACTTCATTCAGCGAATCAATGATATGAGAAAGGCTATCAGTGATTCTTCTATTATTGGCATCAAGACTATCTTTCTTATCTTTTTTCGAAGGCAGCCCCGGTTGTTTGATCTGTTCTTCGAGCTGGTAAGCTATCCAGCCAAATGATTTCTGCGGGGTCTTATGCCCTTTTATCTTCTCCCGCTTCCATATTTCTTCTTTTCCTAATTCAATAATTCCTAATGAGTCTTTGGGCATATCTGCCGTTTTTTTCTTTTTGATCTTCGCTTCTCTTGTGTCTTTGTAAAATGGTTTGATCTTAAAAATAACATAACGGCTGTCTTCAGTTATCACAGCATTGTATCCTCTTGGTACCGATCTTTTGTATTTAGCGTCGGAGGATTGTATGACCAATTCATTATCGCCTTCTTGCGGATCGATCGTGTACACCACCCATTTGCCATCATTGCTGATCATCCTTTCACCGATATGTTGCCAGCTGTCATATACAGAATGATCCAGGGGTTTTTTTTGAGCAAGTGAATAATGAATGGTGAATAGTGAAAAGAGAATAGCAAGCGTCTTCTTCATGAAAGGAATTTTAAAGTATCTAAGATAAGAGAAAAGCAAGTAGGTAGTAGCAAGTAGCTAGTAGGATGAAACTCCGCCCTACTCGCTACTTCCTATTCGCTACTAGCGCAAACCGGCTTTTGACAAACAAAGAGCCCGTATTGCCAGAATTGCATTTTAAGTCCCCAATACTGGTGCCAGCAAGCTATAATGTTTTTCCTTTGCATAGCTGTTGGCCTTTTGGAAAAAGTTATAGTTTTCCACCAGACGTAAAGTTTGGCCAGGAAATAATATTTCAATAGCCTTTTGGATGAATGAGTCACCTGTTTTGATATATCCCTGTATTCCACATTTTCAAATCCCTCGAGGCTCAGTAAATTTCTAAACCTTGACGGCGATTCGAGACTTTTCACCTGCCAGCCAGCCAACCATTTCCTGATAACAGGACGACTGTTGTATTCCGTTACGGTTACAAATCCATCTGCAATGACTATTCTTCCGCCGGGCTTCAGCAAACGATATGCTTCCCGGACAAACTTGTGTTTATCCTCCGCATAGCAAATACTTTCGCAACCCCACAGCACATCAAAACTTGCATCGGGGAAATCAGTGGCGCAATAATCCATTACTTTAAAATCAACCAGCTTCTCTACTCCTTTTTGTTTTGCATGGGCAACGGCCTGTTCCACCTGTCTTTCACTCAACGTGATGCCGGTAACATGGCAACCCAATGTGGAAGCCAGGAAAATACTGCTGCCCCCGACACCACAGCCGGCATCCAGCACTTTGTCTGATGGTTTGATGGCCGCTGCTTCCATCATGATCTCATTCATCCGGACCAATGATTGAGGAAATGAATTCACTTTTTCATCCCAGTAACCATAATGGATAGCAAGGCTGTTGTCCAGGTCCCAGGAATCTTTGTAAGCATTCTCGGTGTCCCGGTAATAGTCAACGATCGTTTGGTGGTACTTCGTTAATGACATGTTGTATTTGAATTTTTCTTTCTTCTTTTAATAGTAAAAAAACATGGATGATCAGCGATGCGGCGATCAATGCCAGACCAATGAAAAAGGACCAACTTAATTCTTTGCTTTCGCCAAAGACGGCGAAGGCGAGAATGATCCCGTAAAGCGGTTCGAGGTTGAATGTAAGATTAACGGTAAAAGCGGTCAATCTTTTTATGGCATGACCCGTCAATTGAAAAGCCAGTACAGAACAAAACCAGGAGAGTGCTAACAACCACATCCAGTCTTTGATATCGGGGATCATATAATTCGTTGGGAACCGGTTCAGGTAAAATGGCATCAAAACAGTCAGGGTAAGCAATGCCCCGCTGAGCTGGTAGGTAAGCACTGTTTCCGGTTTGATGCGTTGCACAAACCCCTTGAAATATATCATGACAATGGCCAGCAAAACCGCGGAGCTAACGCCAAGCAGGATACCTGTCTTATATCTCGGGTCAAAATGAAAAATAATATAGATACCGGCGATCACAAGGATACCGAGCAGCAATTCTATCCAGTTCATTTTTTTCCGGCTGATAAATGGTTCTATCAACGCGGTAAAAAAACCGACCGATGAAAAACAAACCAGTGCTACCGAAACGTTTGCATCTTTAATAGATCCATAAAATGTGACCCAGTGCATCGCAGACAAAAAACCAATAGCCGTCAGCTTCAGCATATCCTGCCGGGAGATCCTTTGTAATTTCTTCGTGAAATAAAATAGGATCCACATCGAAACAGAAGTGATAAGCAGCCGGTACCAAACCAGCAATCCTGCATTCAGGGTGATCAGCTTTCCCAGGATGCCTGTAAAGCCGGCCAGGAATACAGCAATATGCAATTGGATAAAAGCCTTTTTCATTTGCGCTGCAAACTAAACAAAAAAAGAAACAATAAGATAAAGGAAAGGTTTACTTCGCCAGCACTTTATTTTGCTGGGCAGACCCGGAAGAAGAATCGTTTGCTTCGGTATTTTTAACTCTCTTCCGGTAGTTTTTGAATAAACTATACCAGCGAAGCTTTAGTACGCCGAGGATGCCTTCTTTTACAATACCCTTGTTCATTTTAGAAACACCATGTGTTCTGTCCTGGAAAATGATAGGAACTTCCTTTATTTTAAATCCCAGTTTCCAGGCGGCAAATTTCATTTCGATCTGGAATGCATAACCCACAAAGCGGATCTGGTCAAGGTTAATGGTTTCCAATACTTCTTTTCTATAACAGATAAAGCCGGCTGTCGGGTCTTTGACCGGTATCCAGGTTATTATTCTTGTGTACAACGACGCTCCTTTTGATAAAGCGATACGGTTCTTGGGCCAGTTCACTACACCGCCGTTCTTTACATAACGGGAACCGACAGCAAGATCGGCGCCATCGTTTTTGCAGGCACTATATAACCTGGGCAGGTCATTGGGGTTATGAGAAAAATCGGCATCCATCTCAAATACAAACTGGTAATCCCGGGCAATGGCCCATTTGAAGCCATGAATATAAGCAGTGCCTAAGCCCTGTTTACCGGTTCTTTCTTCAATAAATAATTGCTGAGGGAATTTTGGCTGAAGATCCTTTACAATTTGTGCCGTGCCATCAGGTGAACCATCATCAACCACCAGTACATGAAATCCACCATTCAATCCAAAAACAGCATGCAGGATATTACTTATATTTTCCTTCTCATTGAATGTTGGTATGACAACTAATTTCTCCACAATTGGTCTGACTGCAATGAATAACGAATTTACGATAATACGAAAAGAAAGACTGTTAAATATTGTTCACCGGTATTGATCACCGGCAAAAAAACGCATCAACTCTTCTTCAGCAGGCTACGGGTAAATATTTCTGTAAGTTTTTGTTTGGTGTGTTGGGGAAAATCACCTTTCATCATCCAATCGTAGTACTGGGGCTCTGATCTTAATACATCCGCTACCGGGCGGCCTTTGAACTTACCAAAGTTGAAAACTTCAATCCCATTTTCCATAATGAAGCGCCGCGCAAAGTCAACGATCTGGTCCTCGCCGATAACTTTCAGAACAGAATCAACATTATTGCCTAATTCCGGGTAACGTTCTATTTGCGCTTCCAGTATTTCATGCGTGGCGGCAGCATCCACTTCAGCGCCATGGGCACCATCCAGGTTTTTGCTGCAATAAAATTTATAGGCAGCGCTTAAGGTCCGTGGTTCCATTTTATGAAAAATATTCTGAACGTCCAGCAGTTTACGGCCCTTCATATCAAAATCAACTTCTGCCCTTAAAAATTCTTCCATCAGCAAAGGGATATCAAAACGGTTTGAATTGTAACCGGCCAGGTCGCAGCCATCCAACATTTGTTTTAATTCCTGTGCCACCTGCTTAAAAGGAGGAGCATCTTTGACCATCTCATCAGAGATACCATGCACATCACTGGCTCCTTTAGGTATTGGGATACCGGGGTTGATCAGTTTCCTTTTCACACTTTTAGTTCCGTCTGTAAGGATCTTTACAATTGCTATTTCCACGATCCTGTCGGTTCCCAGGTTGACACCGGTAGTTTCGAGATCAATAAACGCAAGGGGTTTCTTTAGTTGGAGCATCGGGTTAGTAATTTCGCTAAGGTGGTTTGTTATTATTTAGGGGGATAAAGGTAACTCATTGCTGTACTTATCAAAATCAAATTTGAATGTCAACCAGTTATGATGTGAAAATAACGACGTATTTATCCATAAAAATTGAATATCCGCCAGAAAACTGCTGAATTTTTATGGCAAATGCACCCATCATATTATCTTTGAACTGTAAAATAATTATTCACATTTATCGTTTAATAGAACTAAAATATCCACCATTATGAAAAACAAATTACTTACCGCCTTAATGCTTCTGACGCTGATAGTTGTCATTGCTTCCTGTTCATCGCAGAAGTATGGCTGTCCTGGCAACCCGCAAGCCAGTTCCAGGTTCAGAGGCTAATTTCCGGCTTTTATATTAATCGCGACAAGATTTCGGGACCTTTCTCCTGAATGATCTCCTATGTCTTTTTTTGATTGCATCTTTGTTTATCACAAGTAAACAGAGAGTAATTGCACCGTTGTTGCCTGCCTTTTAACTGCCAGGCTCCTGGGATCAATATGAGATCAGCAATCCACTTTATCATCCCCATATAATCTTCCAAAGTAGCTGGCAATAGACCCATTGAAACTACTCCTGAATTCATCAATTTCCCTTTTGAATGCTTTTAATACCTGTTGTGCAAAAAAATCGTCCCACCAATGGCAGGACGAAGAAATCAAACTATGATTAAATTGAAAATTTGCTCCCGTACATTTTATTTTTCTACCAGTATCTTTTGCTGGAATTGTATTTTCCCATTACTTAACTCAAGCATATATATGCCGGCAGAAATATTTGCCGGCAGCGGCAAGGCAACGCCACCGTTTATTCCCATATTTGTATTCCCTTTAAGTGATAACTGACCGGCAGCATTGTACAAAAAATAATTGAATGCTCCTTCTTCGCCGCTCTTATTCAAGATCGTTATAAAGTTTCGGGCCGGATTCAAAACAACAAAATTTGTTGATCGCTGATCGTATTCTGAAACAGCAGCGATCTTTGAATAGCTGAATTTTTGGTCAACGTCAATACTTTTGATCCTGTAATAAGCGATCCCATTCAATGCTGAATGATCCTCGAAATCATAAACTTCCCTTGAACCACTATTGCGGGCCGCTACATGGCCGATCGTTGTAAAAGAATTTCCGTCATAACTGCGCTGCACATCAAAGTGGTCAACATTCTGTTCGTTTTCTGTCACCCAGTTGAGAAAACTTGTACCGGATGTTCTTACTGCAGTAAAGGATAAAAGTTTTAAAGGAACCGGGTATGCCGTGTATCCAAAAGTGAGAGGGCCAAATGAGCCAAGTGCATTGGAAGTAATAGTTCCTGTTGTTGTTACATTCCCCGATGCAGTGCCGCCCGTACTTCTCCAGTATCCGGCTGAGTATTGTGATGATAATATATCAATGAGAAGGACATTATCCATGGCAACTTTGGAATGATCCCAGTTCAGTGTTACCTGGGCTGTACCTCCACTTATTTTATCCATCTGCCAGTACTCATTGGCTTTTACCATCGCCAGGGGTGAGAATAAATTAATGGTATTACCTGTTGGTCTATTGTATGTACAGTTGATCTCAGATGAGGCCGACAGGTTGCTGATGCCTACTACTCTTTCGTATGTAGTATCACCAACGGGAAAAATAAAATTTGTAGTACCGTATTTCTTCACCCATCCGTTTACATGCCGGCTGTCATTGTCACCTGTATAGGACGACCCTGCTTCATAGACAAGATAATTGGGAATTGATGAAGTTGTGATCAAACCGCTCGTAAAAGTATGCACAGCATTTACACTCAGGTTATTGTTTAATGTGATCCCTGCAGTGTTGTTGGTTACGAGATTATAGGTTTTGAATGTTTGTGAACCGTTAACCGATTGCGCAGCGCTGCCATTCAGATACAAAGTGCCTGTACCTGCAGCCATTGATGATTGATCATTGCTGATATTTCCCTTTACATAAAAGCTGCCGTTGTTTATTAATACAGCAGAAGAAGTATTGGTAAAATTTCCAGAGCCGGACACAGAGGCGCCTGTATGAATTTGCAGGTTGCCGCTGTTGGTAAATGACTGCTGTGCGTTTACATAAATACAGGATAGAATTGCTATTATATATGTTGAAAGTTTTTTCATTGTTATGGGTTATCCCGTAAATATTATTTCGATTCTGTAAGCCATTGTACATCTTGGAAAATAACGACATCGCCATTAGACGAGGAAGTACAGAATAGTTCGAAATAATCCCCGGGCCCTATATCCGACAAATAAACAACGGTTGAAAACTGGTATGGCTGACTTCCCGTAGTTAGGCGCAAATCAGTTTCACCAATCCTTGTTGTTGTTATTCCATTTTTTACTATAGCAATCGACACAGTTTTATTAGCATTGTTAACAGAAATATTACCCGTTATAATAATAAAGGCATTTCTTCTGTTTTGCGATTGATAAGTAATTTTGTTGTTCGCTATGGTCCATTTCGTAGTAACCGAAGATGTATTTGTCCAAACGGCTTTGTACCAGGTACCTGCTGTTGTGACAGTTGTGGTGGTGGCATTATTATTTACATTGATCCTGCAACTCGGAGTATGGTCTCCATCACCGGCATTGTTTTGTATAAATGCATTGGCATCTCTCGCATCTGAACGACTAAAATCAAACCCATCAATAAATTTTCCTACATTATTCCATGAATTCCCTGTAATATGTATGTCCCTGCTTGCAGTAAAAGTGGAAGGGGTATAAGCGATAGCCGTATCGGATGAAGAAGCATTATAAAATCCGCAGGACGATAATTGAATAATAGCCTTATCGCCTTTTTCCAAATCTATTCCTAATTTACAATTTATAAAATCTGTTTCGGCAACTTTTATGACTACACTATCCATATTACTTTGAACGAGTAAGCCATTAGCCTTGGCATTAGTTATATCGCATTCAAATAACCAAAGCTCCGCGTCGCTTGAATCTAAAATAGCATTATTAAAGCTGTCAAAGGAGCAATCTTTTATTTCATTATAAGTGCCACTTCCTACCAGTCTTATAGCATCTTCTCCGGTAAGTGTTCCATAGTTTGTCAAAGTAGTGGCATCAAACTGGATCTTTTTGAAATAACAATCGGAAAAGCACCTGAACATAGGTTTATTAGCCAGTCCCGATGCAGCTCCAATGGTTGTGGTTCCATAGGAAGTGCCTTCAATGGTAAGAGAAAAGGGAAGATTGATAACCTGGGTGGCAGATAAATCGAATGAGCCGCTTCCCATTTTAATGACCGTAGGTCCCCACATATGAAGGTCAAGGAATTCCAGCGCTTCCGGTAATGTTTGCCAGGGTGAAAATATGGAGACTTCAAGTGTATTATTGGATATGGTAGTACGGTTTTTTAAAACCCAGTTACCCCCATAAGCGGTCATTGTAAACGAAAACCAGCGCACAAGAGCAATCATGGGCGTATTATCAATGAGGGCGCCGCTATTGCCCTGTAAAAAGATGAAATCTGAATAGGAGCCAACATGCTTAACGGTAATGGTAAGCCCGTCATCGGCACTCGTAACAACAGGGAGAGTGATCGTGATATTATTGCTTGCTAAAACAAAGTTCTCCGTTTTAGTAAGCGTGACATCCGCCGTTTTGGTAACGATATTGGTTTGCGCATTGGCAAGCATCACCCACACTGAACCATTCCAATAATAATATCCGTCCATCAGCGTCCCACCTGTACTGAATACAAGCATTCCTGTTGGAACAGTACCCGATAATGGAGAAACAGAGCTAAGGCTGTTTAAGGCGACCCTTGGAGGAAGAAACCCTTTATTGGTACTTTCCATTTCAAGCAATGAATTACTGTTAATGGTACCCGGGTTGTTGCCTATCTTAACCTGTGCCTGTGTATAGAGAACAGACAATAAAAGTATGGAGGCTAATAGTTTTTTCATAGATTGGATTTTGGATTGGATATTACTACGCAAGAAAGAATATATTTTTTTTACCCGGTACTGGTTTTAGTGTTTTTATTAAAAAATGTCGATATTGTTTAACTTATTCTAAGTGCAAACCATTATTTGTTTTTCGCTTTAAATGATATTCATAAACAAACCCCAGCACCATATAACGGCCCTTTTGAAAAGGACTGAACAGGTAAAACGGGATTGAGATATTTTTTAAATTAAGTCCGGCCAGCAACCCCGGTTGCATATCATTGGCTCCCTGCTGCCGTGTGTATTGAATGGCTAAGCCGGCAAAAAAAACCTGCGATACATTATACCCGGCCTCAGACCAGCTAAAGAAAAAATTTGCTGCCTCTTTTTTTGTTGCCATACTGAACTGCGTTTGAGTTGAGACATAAAGATCTTTCCACTCCGCTTCTGCATTTACGGCAAGAGATAAGCCGGTAAATTTCCCGATGCAATATCCAGCCATGGGTGTAATGCTGTGTTTGAGATCCGTTTCACCAGCATAGGTTTTACCAGCATAAAAGGAAAAAGTTTTCAGGTCCTCATAGTTATACCGCAACTCTGCATACATTCCTTTTTTTGCCTCGTAATGAACTACCGGCATCCATATATATTCATTTCCCCGGCCAAGTTGGTTGTAATTTTCAATCCCGCTTTTAGCCTGTGTGAATGCTATGCTGCCAAACATGCAAAACAACATGAATAACTTAAGATGCTTTTTGCTTGTCTTTTCCAATGACTTTGTTTTTTTCAAGTACGGTTACATCTGCGCTGGCCAGCCTGTCTAACAAATGAATATCTTTTTCATACGGGTTCCAGTAAAAGATCAACCGGTCGATCGGCTTCCATAAAATAACCCAGCTGAATACATCCACTATATTATGAATGGAGCCTGACATACGGAGATCCATATCTTCAATAACATAGGGCACCAGGGCCTGGAAGGTCAATACAATGGCCAGGCTTGCCAGCAAAAGTTTGAAGGTCCGCCGCTTGAATTTTTTGAACTCCTCTACTTTCAGAAATTTTTTCAGGTTGAAATGGCTGCGTATGGCCTGGGTAACGGGCTCTATAAAACGTTTATCTGAATACTCCAGGCAGATTACCTGGTATTTGATAACGGCGTTTCGTTTTGAAGTTAGAAGTGAATTATAAATATATTGCTCAAATTCATGTCCCAATTGGCGTTTGTAGAGCGGTGCGGGATCATGATGATTGAAATAATCATGGACAGTTTGTTCATCTAATCTTACAAAGATGCTGAATTGGTTGGGCACAAGCGACTTGTTCATCACTGGGTTTTTAAGGATTGGATCTGTTGTACTGCCGGTCATTCGGGATTTACCAGGCAGTATTAACTTTTATACAACGCAATTATAGCATGAAAAAACCTGAAGCGGAATAGTCAAATCACTTAATAGGTATAACCATTAATTGGGCTAAGAAGAATTACTTAGTCAACCCGGATATTTATTGTTTTAAAAAACGAAACCCGGGCAGACCGGAGACTATGAAAAAGGAATAGATACTGTTACCGTACAACCATTGCCCGGCGAAGTGTTGATATCAACCAGGCCATCGTAAAACCGGGTTCTTTCATAAATATTTGAAAGGCCGATACCCCTGTGTGTTTGTTTAGGATCGAAACCAACGCCATTATCTTTTATGGACAGTTCTGCATTATTATCCCTGGATTGCAGGTAGATCTCCACCTGTTTCGCCTGGCTGTATTTCAGGATGTTTTTCATCTGCTCCTGTACAATGCGGAAAAGTGTTACTTTTTTACCGGGACTCAGCAGATCAATATCATTATCATGGGTGAATTTTATTTTGACAACATTGGTCAGGTGGATATCATCGATCAATGAAGATATACTCTCTACAAGGCGATTGTCTTTTAACTGTGATACCACCAGTTCTTTCGACAATTTCCGTATCTCTTCGATAGACAGCATGATATATTCAAGGCTTTTCTTTTTAATGTCCTGTTCCTCTTTCCCGGAAGGGGTCAGCATATCTACAAACATCCTTACTGTTGAAAGTATCTGGTTCACATTATCGTGGAGCTCATGCCCGATACGGGTCCTTTCCTTTTCCTGCACCCGGATAACTGTTTCAGATATCTCTTTCTGGCGGGCCAGTTTTTCCTCCATTAATTTGTTTTCCAGGTTTTTCAAATCAGTTACATCCTGCAGGGAACCTATCATTTTTATGGGAAGGCCATTCTCATATACTACATAACCTTTATCCCGCATAGGTTTGTAATGTCCGTCTGCACATTTAAACCGGTACTCGTCCTCCCATGACTGCAGGCCTTTTTCTGAAGTATCTCTTACTTTATCACTTACCCGGTTCCGGTCTTCAGGATGTATACGGCGCAACCACCATGTCAATCCCTTTTTTTCTTCCGGTTGATAACCGATCATATCCATCAAGGCATCATTCCTGAAAATATAACCTGTTTGCATGTCCCATTCCCAGATCGCATCTGATGTGGTCCTTGTTAAAAGAAGCAGCCGGTCATTAGCTTCCCGCAACTGTTTTTCCGCCGCATAATTCTCAGAAAGGTTTACAGCATGTCCACCCAGCATTTTTTTGTTGCCTGCTCCATCAATGGGAAAGATATTGATGTGAAAAACAAGGTTTGTTCCGTCAGCCAAATTCGCATTCTGCACGGTTTCAACAGGAACACCGGTTTGCAAAACCTGTACGTGTTTTTTATACAGGGATTTGGCAATGGGACCGGGCACCAGTTCAATTACGTTCTGGTTGACTGATCTTTTTTCATCTATGCCCAGGTACTGATAAAAAGCCTTACTGGCAAATACCAGTTTTGCATCTTCATCCACCACCCAGGCAAGGTTAGGCGTTTCGTTCATGAACGCTTTGAACAAAGCTTCCTGTTCTGTCAATTCACGGGTCAGTTTTCTTTCGATTGTTACATCCGTGATACTGGTTACAACCGAGTTTGGTTTTTCGTTATTATTTTCAAATAAAGGTTGAGAATTAAAATCGATCCAGCGATCTTCACCATTTCTCAACTTTATAATAATTATCTTATTTTGAGACTTACCTGTTTTCAACGCCATCATAAAAGGCGCTTCCTCAAACAACAGCCGCTCTCCTCCTTCTGTCATTATTGTACAGTTGTCATTCCACAAGCTGTGCAGATCTTTCAACTCGTATAATCTTTCCAGGGTTGTACCAAAAATTTCAGCCGTTTTCTGATTGACCGCTATTAATTCACCTCTTTTATCCTGGAAAAGAATACCCGTGTTCAGCCCTTCCATCATCAACTGATAATTTTTTTCTCCCGGGCTGTTCGACTGTCCCGGCTTTTCGTCATCTAATAATTTCTGACCCACACATAAATATGTTTTTTCTTTTTCCCCGGTCGCTTCCAGGCAATTTATCTGCCACTTCATGGGGTGGTAGTACCCGTTCTTTACATATAATTCTGCGGTACAGGAGCCATTATTTTCGCTGCAATCAAATATTGTTTTTTTGAATTCATCAAGATTGACCGGGTGAAGCAGGTCAAAGAAATTTGTTTTTACTTTTCCCGGGCTTTTCAGTTCCAGGGACCTGACCATATTGGCGTTGGCAGAAGAAATGTTTCCCTCCTTATCGATTAAAGAAAGGAACAGGTCTTTGTCCTGCCCGTATGTACCAAGGATATTCCTGATATGCTGCCACTGTCTGTTCATACCTCACTTTACTTTTAAAATATTAAAGGATACCTGGAGAAATGCTGTTTCAAAAGGTTAAGATTCAATTAAGGATTTGTTTACTGATGATCTCGGAAACCAGTCCAAATTCACTGGATTTATCAAGAAAATATTTTGCTCCTAATTTTTTGCATTGATGCCGGTAGTATTCGTCAGCATGATTTGTGATCATGATCACTTCACATTTCAATTTGTTATTTTTTATCAACTTCAGTATTTCCATCCCGTTCTTTCCGGGAAGGTTTATGTCCAGTAAAAGAAAATCCGGGGTTTGTTCATTAAGCAGGCGGACAGCGTTGTCGTAATCTCCCGCCACATTGATAGAGCTGATGCCATCAAGGCTTTCCAGCAATCCTGTCATGCGATTAACGAAGTTTACATTATCATCAACGATCATAATTACAATATCTTTTTTCATAGTGTTAAGGGGTTTGCAAAAAAATCAATATTGTGTTACACAGAAAATAGGATTAGTTGTCATTTTTTTGTCATGAAAGACATGGCTATCCTGTAGAAGAATATCTACAAGCAAAAGATGAACGGGCATATCTTCATTAGATAACGGTGCTAAAGCTAGCAATGGATAAAAGAAGAAAATGTCGTGTAAAAAGGAAAGACTGTGTAGAGTTTGAACTACAAAACCCGTCAAACGAGTTTATGCTCCAACGCATACCTCGTAAGCTCGGCAATGGAACGCATATTCATTTTTGCCATGATGCGGGACCTGTAAGTGCTTACCGTGGTTGAACTGAGTGATAACTGTGTGGCTATCTCAGAAACTGATTTTCCGCTGGTCAGTAGTTTAAAAACATCAAATTCCCTGTTAGAAAGTTCTTCGTGAGGCGGGCGGGTCGAATCTGTATCAAGCGCATCGGCTAATTTTTCTGCGATGTTGGGTGTAATGAATTTTCTTCCTATCCTCACCATTTCGATCGCTTTGATAAGGTCATCATGTATCGATTCTTTTCCAAGGTAACCGAAGGCCCCGGCTTTTAAAACCCGCAGGGCATATTGTTCCTCCGGGTATATGCTCATGATAAGTACCGGCAATTTTGGGGAAAGTTCTTTTATTTGTTGCAGCGCATCAAGACCGCTTCGCCCGGGCATATTCATGTCGCAAATAACAACATCCCATTCCTGGTTCATCACCTGCGCAACCAGATCTTCAGCATCTCCTGCTTCTCCGATGCTGGCAGTAGGATATTTTTCCAGCAAAAGCTGTTTCAGCCCTCTGCGTACAACCGCATGGTCATCTGCAATTAAAATGCGAATCATAACCAGTTCGTTTTAGTTACCCTCAACCAAAGGAATTGTTACCACCACCCTTGTGCCTTTACCTGGTTTTCCGCTTATTTCATAGGTGCCTCCGATCATCGATGTTCTTTCCTGCATCCCTAAGATACCTAATGTTTTCTTACCGATCACATTTTGTTTATCAAACCCAACACCATTATCGACGACCGATAAGACAATTGAGTTATTTTTTTTCCGGTTCAGTGATACTGTTACTTTTTTTGCTTCAGAATGCCGGGCTACATTGGTGAGCGATTCCTGCAGTATCCTGAACAAAGCTGTTTTCACTGATTCAGGCAGTTTTATTTCTGCATCATCCGATTTAAAATGTGTTTTGATCTCAAAACGTTTTTCAAATTCGGTTAACTGCCATTCCATAGCGGCAATAAGACCAAGGTCATCCAGCAAGCTGGGCCGCAGTTCCGATGAAATACGACGTACTGATTTAACTGTTTCATCCAGCATGACCAGTAATTCTTTCATTCTTGCTTTTACAGATTCATCCTGTATCGGTATTTTTTTATTGATCCATGATATGTCCATTTTCAGGACCGTAAGCTGCTGACCCAACTCATCATGAATTTCACGGGCAATATGCGCTCTTTCTTCTTCTCTTATATTTTGCAAATGTTCAGTCAGTTTGCGGATGGCTTCATAAGATTCTTCTAATTCCTGTTCCGCTTTTTTGCGGTCAGATATATCTATGCCTGTTCCCATCAGGCATTTTTTTCCTTCATAGTCAATGGCAATGCCGGCAAAATAAAATAGGATCCTCTTTCCCTTTTTGGTTACCAGGTGAGCTTCTATATCGGTTACACCATTTGCAATACCCTCTTTGATTCGCTGACGAACAAGCTTCTTTTCTTCTCCTTCAAAAAAGTCAAGAGAATTCATCTGGCTGATCTCCTTCGCAGTATAACCACTAATTTCCTCTTTGAGCTTATTCCACCTGATATATTTGCCAGATTCGTCAATCAGGTAAAACAGGCCGGGCAGGCTATTGATAACTGAGTCAGAAAGTTCTTTTTCCCTTTGTATCTGTTCTTGTGCATTTATCCTTTCAGTAAGGTCTCTTATCACTGAAAGAAAACGGCCATCGGGCAATTGTTGTGACCTTACTTCCGTTTGTATCACGGAGCCATTTTTTTTCCGCATCATTCTCTGCCTGATGGTTGACACTCCTTTTTGCAGCACATCATATTGCACCGGTTTCGTTTGAATCTCCTCTTTAGTCAGGATATCTGCCAAATTCATTTTCATCAATTCTTCCTTACTATATCCGAGCAGTTTGACCGAGCCTGTATTTACATCAAGGATCTTTCCTGATATATTATAGAGTGCAATAGCATCCACGGCCTGCTCTACCAGGGTGCGGTATCTTTCTTCACTGGCTTTTAAAGCTTCTTCTGCTTTATTGCGGTCGGTAACATCGCGGATAAATGACTGGTAAAAACCATCAGGGCGTAATTTGGCATTTATTTCAACAGAGATCTCTGAGCCATCTTTCCGGATCACTTTCCGTTCGCTTAAAACTATTTGGCCACTGTTGAGCTCATCCATCCTGAGTGGATTATTTTTTAAACTGTCCGGACTGATCAGTTCTGTAAACCTCATTTTCAGTAATTCTTCTTTCGTGTAACCCAGCATACTGCACCCGGACCTGTTTACATCAACGAAAAAAGTATTCTTGTCAGAGATAAATATCCCGTCCGGTGCCTGCTCGATGATGGTGCGGTATTTTTCTTCGCTTTCTTTTATGATCCGTTCCGCCTCTTTGCGCTCTGTAATGTCTTTGCTGATACCAAGGATACCTGTCACTTTTTCTTCCTGGTCCTTTAAAGGAACTTTGGTAGTAAGTAACCATCGTTCCTTACCTTCTCTCGTTACAATGGGTTCGTCGCGGTCAATAATGATCTCGCCTGTTTCAATTATTTTTTTGTCTTCTTTCATATTGATCTGACCAATTTCTTCACCAAAGAGGTCAATGGAATTTTTGCGGTAATTTTCTTCTTCTGATGCAGCGCCGACCAGTTTTACAAATGCCCGGTTACTGATCAAAAAATTGAGCGAAGTATCTTTTACATAGATATAATCCGGCAAATGATCGATCAGGGCCCGTAACAGGTTACGTTCATTTGAAAGTTGTTCTTCTGCTTTCTTCCTGTCCCGGATATCCCGGGCAATGGCCAGTATCCTGCCATCGGGAAGCATTTTCACATTAGCTTCCACATCAATGCCGGCTCCTGTCTTTGTCAACATTCTCCTTTCATTTAATATGGTTTCACCTTTTACCAACAGATCGAATCTTACGGGTCTTATTTTGAGCTGTTCCGGATCTATAACTTTACTAATGTTCAATTGTAAGATCTCTTCTTTCGTGTAGCCAAATGTTTTATTAAAGCTGGAATTGGTATCAATAAAATTTCCCTGCTGGTCAGTGATCATAATGAAATCGGTGGCCTGCTCGATCACCGATCTGTATTTTTCCTCGCTTTCTTTAAGTTTCAGTTCCGCTTTTTTTCTTACGGTAATATCAACGATACTGCCCCGGATCAGTGTCTGTGTTTCTGATGGCAAGCGCACCAGCCAAACCTCACAGGGTATCGGGTTGCCTTCTTTATCACGATGTGTCCATTCAAAAGAAGGCTTGCCGCCGGCAACGGTCTCACGGATCTTCTCCATCGCCGATTCAACAGAAAGCCGGCCGTCGGGTTGATATTCAGGGCTAACTTCCACCGGCCCGATTTTCAAAAGCTCTTCCCTGGACATTTTGAAAAGTTTGATGGCCGTTTCACTTACACTTACAAATTTTCCATGGTCTGCATCAAACACCACTAATGCTTCAGGTGCGTTTTCAACCAACGCCTTATACCGTGCTTCACTTTCTTTTACCAGCTCTTCTGTTTTTTTACGTTCTGTGATATCCATCATACTTCCAAGTATGCGAACAGCCTTACCTTCTTTATCCCTGACTATGTAACAGCGGTCATAAATATTTTTATAGCCTTCTTCTTCCGTATTAAACCTGTATTCTGTTATAAAGACATTCGTATCTGAAGCCAGTGCCTCTGCCTGTTTTTTTATCATGATCCCCCTGTCATCCGGGTGCAGTCTTTCCTGCCATTGCTTCTCAACAGGGACAGGATCGGCAAGCGTTAATCCATAAAGTTGCTGGTGTGTTTCATTGCCCCACATTTGACCTGTTTCAAAATCCCATTCCCAAACAGCATCATTGGTGGTACTTGTGATCATTTTGAAACGTTCGTTCGACTGTTTCAGCTCTGTTGCTGCTTTTTTCATTTCTGTGATGTCGCGGACAAAAGCACAAAAAAACTGGTGACCTCCTTCTGTCAGCGGAACGATGGTCAGTTCTACCGGGAATTGAT
>DATHDV010000261.1:0-23824 GCA_035318845.1 Chitinophagaceae bacterium | reverse complement strand
TTATTATCTGTAAATAACTCCGTTACAGCCGTGCAATGGTATGATGGTGCCAACCCAATACCCGGAGCCACCGGCTTCAACTTTAGACCATTGGTAACCGGAAATTATTGGGCACAGATCCAGCAATTTGGTTGCACGGATTCTACGGCCACGGTAACTTTCAATATTCATGCGATGCCATTGGCTTCGTTCACCGCAAGCAGCGATACAGGCTGTGTTACCAATCATTCCTTTGTTTTTACCAATGGATCCAGTGTCGGCGACGGTTCAACACTAAGTTATTTATGGAAGTTCAGCGATGGTAGTGCGCAAATTATAACAGACGCCGTCAAAACATTTTTAACGGTAGGGAATTATACGGTAAAACTTATAACTACGACCTCTTTTGGTTGCATAGACAGCACCAATAATACGACCGTGCATGTGTTGCCCAACGGCAATGCCAATTTTAAATGGGATTCCATTTGCACGAACCGCCCTGTGTATTTTTATAATTTAAGCAATGAACATGCGTCAACACAGGTAAATTATAACTGGACCTTTAATAACGGCGGTCCGGGTTCTGCATTAAAAGATCCATTGCCTGTCGTTTATAATACCGTTGGGCAAAAAGATGTAACATTAATACTGACCGCATTGGGTTGCGAAAATGACCCGGATACGGTTACCAGGAAAGTGCAGGTCAATGTGCAGAAACCGGGTATCACATACCGCTCGATAACCGTGCCGCAGGGCAGTTCCCAGTTCATTCATGTTCGTGATACCGTAGGGAATATTTTCAACTGGCATCCACAATTGCAACTAAACAGGTACGATGCCCGCTACGCAGAATTCTTTGCAGTAGATGATGTGAAATACCTGATCGATATCAGCGACATTCATACCTGCGTTACTATTGACACGATGCAGATGCTGGTGTTGAAGAAACCAGGATATTACCTGCCCACTGCATTTACTCCCAATGGCGATGGATTGAATGACGATGTGCAGCCTTACCTGATCGGGATGAAGGGACTAAAAAGTTTCTCAGTATTTAACCGCTGGGGCAATCTTGTTTTTTATACCACTACCTATAATAAAAAATGGGATGGAAAATTCCAGGGCGTTGTTCAAAACCCCGGAGTATATGTATGGGTACTGGAATTCTACAACAGTGACAATAAGAAGGTAATGGAAAAGGGAACTATCACTTTGATCAGGTAGCTGATACAGTTAAACTTCTGAAAACATCTTCCAGGCTCTGCCCTTCAGTTTGCAAAGAAATAATATTCAGGTTTTTTTCTATGGCCAGTTGAAAGATTTGCTTTTTTACCAGTTCCGCATTTGAACATTGAATATTGAATATTGAGTGTTGAATATTAACAACAGAGCTTACGTCCTGCAGATTTTTTAGCCAGTCAATCGGAACAACCTCTTTAAATTCCACTTTTACTGACAATTGTTTTTCACTTGCTTTTTGCAAAACACTTAGCTTGTCATCGGCTACCAATTCTCCCTTATGAATAATGATCACCCGGTCACAGATGGCTTCCACTTCCTGTAAAATATGCGAAGAAAAAAGTACGGTTTTATCCTGCCCCTGCTTTTTTATTACTTCTCTTATTTCAATGATCTGGTTGGGGTCGAGACCGGAAGTGGGCTCATCGAGTATCAATACTTCCGGGTCATGAATGAGTGCAGCTGCTAATCCAACTCTTTGCTTATATCCTTTGGATAACTGCCCGATCTTTTTCCTTGCCTCAACCTGCAACCCAACTGTGTCAATGGCATTTTGGATTTTGGATTTTGGATTTTGAATTTTATGAACCTCCGCAACAAAAGCCAGGTACTCTTTCACATACATATCATAATACAAAGCATTGGCCTCAGGTAAATAGCCGATCTTCTTTTTTATTTCCAGCGGATCATCTTTTACATTCATGCCGCAAACAAAAGCATCGCCAGCACTTTGCTGAAGATAACCCGTGATGATCTTCATCGTGGTGGATTTGCCGGCGCCGTTGGGACCAAGAAAACCAACGATCTCTCCTTTAGCTATTTTAAATGAAATATTATTTACCGCTTTCTGCTCCCCGTAAACCTTGAGAAGGTTTTTTACTTCAATGGACATAGAACGAAGTTAATGGTCATAGAGGTCATATAAGTCAAATGGGTCAAACCCTTAAAGCAAACTGCCGCACAAAGAATATATCTATATGACAAATTTGACCCTTATGACTTTTATGACCTGTCTAGAGATCATCATATTCATAAAGAGGATCTATAGCCGTTCCTGCATCCATTTCGCAAACTGGTTTTATCAGACCGTCTTTCAGCCCATACACCCAGCCATGCAGGTGAGGACGTTGTTCATGTTTCCAGGCCCGTTGTATGATGGAAGTTTTAGCGAGGTTAAAAACCTGTTCCTGCACATTCAGTTCCACCAGGCGGTCTTCTTTTTTTTCTTCACCAGGAATACCATCCAGTTCTGTGCGGTGAATACGGTACACATCTTTGATATTTCTCAGCCACATATTCAGCACGGCATTAAAATCATGGTTGGTGATGGCCGCTTTGATACCACTGCAACCATAGTGACCGCAAATGATCACATGTTTGACTTTTAAATGGTTCACTGCATAATCCAGTACGCTCAGCAGGTTTACGTCTGTATTGATCACCAGGTTGGCGACATTACGGTGAACAAAAATTTCCCCGGGCTGTGTGCCGGTGATCTCATTGGCGGGCACCCGGCTGTCGCTGCAACCGATCCATAAGTACTCCGGTGTTTGTAAATGGACCAGCCTGTCAAAATACTGTGGGTCTTCGGTTGTTTTGCTTTTTGCCCAGGCCTTGTTGTCGAGTAATAATTTTTTGTATGAATGCATATGTATCAGATCAGGTTGCAAATTAAAGCCGCGGAAGCAGAATGGCCGGAACTATTTTAAAGTTCTTTAGAACTTTTGGGTAAATGGTCATATTCCCCCCGGAAAGCATACCAGCCAAAGATCACCAACCCAATGGCGATGGGGGTGAAAATAGCGATGATGATGATCCAGATCACCGGGTTATTGATATCTTTTTTACCGGCCGTATCAATATTATCTATAGCGCCATTGATGAGTTCATAAATAACAAAAGGGGCAATAAATAAAAACAGCAGTCCGAAATATCTTTTAAATGCGTTCATAAAGGGTTCTATTTAAAGTTGTGTTCTTTTCCGAGTTTTTGTTCTTTAGGTCACTTTGCCTCTCTCCTTTGGAGAGGGGTTGGGGTGAGGTCTAATCATTTATTTTTTTATCGATCTTATTGTTCAGGTATAATACGCCGATCACAAAACATAATGCTGCCACGCCGATCGGGTACCAAAGTCCAACCAATGGGTCTGCTTTATAGGTTGTGGTCAGCAATAATCCTATAAAAGGAACTAATCCGCCAAATACTCCATTGCCGATATGATAAGGCAGGCTCATGGATGTGTAACGGATCTTTGTTGGGAATAATTCAACTAAGAAAGCAGCCACGGGGCCATAGGCCATGGTGACATATAATATTAATAAGAAAACAAGGCCAATGAATTTCCAATAAATATTTTTTGGAAGTTTTTTATCCCTATATGTTATAACTACCTCTTCATTATCCTTACTAATATCTTCATGTTTGGTTACTGATAAGGTCCAGGTTGCTTTTGCTCCATTTCGATAATCTCTAGTAAATGTTCGTGTTAATATGGAATCGGTTGTCCCTGTTTTTAATTCTCTTTTTTCTGAAAAATTATAAGTTGGCTGAGGTCGTTCGGGACCATTTACTTCTTCCCAATTATCGGGATTGCTATCTTTTAAAAAAGTATCGAATATCGGCCGGTAAGTGAATATTGCAAATGCCATTCCCGCCATCATGATCCACTTCCTCCCGATCTTATCACTCAACCAACCCCAGAAAATAAAAAATGGTGTAGCAAAAACGATAGCCCATAGTATGATGGTCCTGCTTTGTTCGAATTCAATAAAACATTTTGTCTCCAAAAAATTCTGTGCATAGAACTGCCCGGTGTACCAGACCACTCCCTGTCCCATCACCGCGCCAAACAAGGCCAGCAACACCATTTTAAAATTCGCTTTATGCCGGAAACTTTCTTTTAATGGATTCTTTGAAGTGGTCCCTGCTGCCTGTAACTCGGCAAACAACGGCGATTCTTTCATCTTTAGCCGGATATAAACTGAAATACCCACCAGCACAATGGAGATCCAGAAAGGATAGCGCCAACCACCCCATTCGGAAGTAAATGAAGCATCGGACATACTTGATTTCACCAATAAGATCACACCGAGTGCAATAAACAATCCCAATGTAGCCGTGGTTTGTATCCAACTGGTATAATAACCTCTTTTGCCTTTTGGTGCATGTTCTGCAACATAGGTGGCAGCGCCTCCATACTCACCGCCCAATGCAAGCCCCTGCAATAATCTTAGTACCAGTACAAGTATTGGCGCAGCAATGCCGATACTTTTATAATTGGGAACACAGCCTATCAAAAAAGTGGAGATCCCCATGATAACAAGGGTCAGCAGGAAAGTGTATTTGCGGCCAATAAGGTCACCGAGGCGGCCAAAGACCAATGCGCCAAAAGGACGAACGATAAAACCGGCGGCAAAAATGGCCAGGGTACTGAGAAGGGCCGCAGTCGGATTTCCTTCGGGGAAAAATTCGGTACTGATCGTTTTGGCGAGCATGCCGAAAATGTAAAAGTCATACCACTCGATCATAGTGCCTACGGAAGAAGCGGCAATGACCTTGCGGATAGCTCCGGCACTGGTTTTTGTTTCGTTCATGTGGTTAAGGTAGGAAGAAAAGTTTAAAAGTTCCAGGGGTTTAAGAAGTTCAAGAGGTTTGCCGGTTGATCAACTTCCTTATTTCTTATTCTTTATTTCTTATTCCTTATTCTTAAATTTAGGGTTCACATAATTGCCGTGAACATGTCATACCCTTTCCAGATAAAATCTTTGGAACAATACCAGCAGGATTATAAAAGAAGTGTGGATGAACCGGAAGCTTTCTGGGCATCTGTAGCAGAAAATTTTCAATGGAGAAAGAAGTGGGATAAAGTGCTGGAGTGGAATTTTAAAGAACCCAAAGTGGAATGGTTTCGTGGCGCCAAACTAAATATCACGGAAAACTGTATTGACCGTCATTTGAAAACAATGGGAGATAAACCAGCCATCATCTGGGAACCCAATAACCCGGAAGAAAGAGTGAGAGTGGTTACTTATAACAGGTTGCATAAAAGAGTTTGCCAGGTAGCACAAATGCTGAAGAACAACGGTGTTAAAAAAGGAGATCGTGTTTGTGTTTATATGGGGATGGTGCCGGAGCTGGCTTATGCCATATTAGGCTGTGCAAGGATCGGCGCCATACATTCCGTGATCTTCGGCGGATTCTCAGCCCAAAGTATTTCCGACAGGCTTGCTGATGCAAAAGCAGAATACATCATTACCTGTGATGGCGCCTATCGTGGCGGCAAAGACATTCCATTAAAAGCTGTGATCGATGATGCATTGATAGGAAATAAAACAGTGAAGAAAGTTATTGTATATACGAGGACAAGAACACCGGTATCCATGATAAAAGGAAGAGATGTCTGGTGGGAAGATGAGATGGAACATGCCGAAGCACAAATTGAAAAAGATGGGGTGTCATCTTTTCCTGCTGAAGTAATGGATGCAGAAGATCCCTTGTTTATTTTATATACATCCGGCAGCACAGGCAAGCCCAAAGGAGTAGTGCATACCTGTGCAGGCTATATGGTATGGACGACTTATACTTTTGTAAATGTGTTTCAATACCAACCGGGGCAAATTCATTTCTGCACGGCAGATATCGGTTGGGTAACCGGGCATAGTTATATTGTTTATGGTCCATTGGCTGCCGGCGCCACATCATTGATGTTTGAAGGTACACCCACCTGGCCAACTGCCGGAAGATTCTGGGAGATTGTAGATAAGCACCAGGTAAATATTCTTTACACGGCGCCAACGGCCATCCGGAGTTTAATGGGTTTTGGTTTGGAACCATTAAAGGGCAAAGATCTTTCTTCATTAAAAGTATTAGGTACCGTTGGTGAGCCCATCAATGAAGAAGCATGGCATTGGTATGATGAGAATATCGGGAAGAAAAAATGCCCGGTTGTTGATACATGGTGGCAAACAGAAACAGGTGGTACCTTAATTTCCAACCTTGCCGGAGTTACTCCGTCAAAACCAAGCTGGGCAACACTGCCGATGCCCGGGGTGCAGTTGGTATTGATAGATGAGAACGGGAAAGAAGCATCGGAGAAAGATGAGCACGGATTGTTGAAAGGAAATCTTTGTATCAAAGCGCCATGGCCGGGTATTATAAGAACAACCTGGGGTGATCATGAACGCTGCCGCACCAATTATTTTGCTACGTATCAGGATTTATATTTCACTGGTGATGGTGCATTAAAAGATGAGCAGGGGAATTATCGAATTACCGGGAGAGTAGATGATGTACTGAATGTAAGTGGCCATCGCATCGGCACTGCCGAAGTGGAGAATGCTATTAATATGCATTCCGGTGTTGTAGAAAGTGCAGTGGTCGGCTATCCGCATGATGTAAAAGGACAGGGCATTTATGCTTTCGTGGTGTCTGACGCCTCAAGGGCGTCTGACACATCGGATGAGGAACAAAACAGGAAAAACATTTTGCAAACAGTAACCAGGATCATCGGCGCCATTGCCAAACCGGATAAAATACAATTTGTATCAGGCCTGCCCAAAACAAGAAGCGGAAAGATCATGCGGCGTATCTTAAGAAAGATCGCAGAAGGTGAAACTTCCAATTTGGGTGATACCTCTACCTTGCTGGACCCGGCCGTGGTGGATGAGATAAGGAACGGGAAATTGTAGAAATGGAAATAGGCATACTAATAATATTGTTTCCGGAGCTATATATCCTGTATCGATTTATTCTTACCTATAACCAAAACAGGCGAAAGAAGATCATCCCCAAAAAAATACTTTGGTTGAATGCAGCGTTTATTATGGTAATACTGGTTCTGAAGTATATGGTGCTGATCTGGCACATTGAATTTATCGCCTATTATCATGAGGATCTTTTTTGGGAAAGTAGTATACATAATCTCTTCGTGACGATAGAAAATGGTCTATTCGTATTTGGGATGTTCCTGGTTGGACAAGTGGTATTTGAGATCATTTACAGAAGAAAATTTAAGGAACTGAATGACCCGACTGAACAGCAAGTGCTGAAAGATCAGGTCCGGGCAACGTTACAAGAAATGGAAGACCGGTCACAAGCGACTAAATTAAATTGATAATGAATAAGCCAATTCTTACATTTTTTCTATCCTGCATCTTTTTTTACAATGCATTTGCACAAAAATTAAACCGGATTGATCTTGGCTTGATCCCACCCCGTCAAACAAATTGTACCAATGTCAAAGATCAGTTCATCTCATCCACCTGCTGGAGTTTTTCAAGCAACTCTTTCCTCGAAAGCGAACTGATGAAAATGGGTCGTGGGAACTTTGACCTGAGTGAAATGTTTATTGCACGTTATTCCATGCTTCGCAAGATCCGGCGGCACCTTCAACTAAAAGGCCAAAATTTTTTTACACCCGGTGGACAGTTTCATGATGTGATGTGGGTGATAAAGAACTATGGCATTGTTCCCGAATCAACTTACCCGGGCAAGGGGCGTGGTGAAAACAGTCATAACCATTCGGAGATGGATACAGTATTAAGCCGCTATGTAAAAGACATGGTATCTAAAGGGGTTGTCAATATGAATGCAGAACAGGAACATTTTATTGACAGTGTGCTGGATCATTACCTTGGCCCGGTTCCAAAGGAATTTAGTTATAAAGCAAGAACATATACGCCAAAGACTTTTTTGGAACAGGTATTGAAGTTTAACCCCGATGATTATATAGAGATCACTTCTTATACCCATCATCCTTTTTACGGATCATTTGTCCTGGAAGATAAATACAACTGGACGGGTGACGCTTATTACAATGTAACGATAACAGATTTTTCCCGCATCACAGACAGCGCTTTGAAGAATGGATATACAGTAGGCTGGGATGGAGATGCGCAAGATGCTTATTTCGATTTCACCGAAGGCCTGGCTTATATGCCCGATGCTATTAATGATTTCCAGGCAGCGAGGCAGAAGGCTTTTGAAGATCAAACTACTCTCCTTGATCACATGATGCATATAGTAGGAGTGGTTAAGGATATAAAAGGACAAAAATGGTATTATATCAAAAATTCCTGGGGAGATTATTCTAATTCACTGGGCGGCTTCCTCTTTATGCGGGATGATTATTTTAAGATCAGGACGGTGGCCATCATCGTGAATAAGAAAGCTATACCTGCAGATATAAACAAGAAACTATACCAGTAAGCCTTTGCTGATTTATCCGCTGTAGTTTCAACGAAGGTGAAAGCTACGGCTTACAAGCAAAAATTAAAGCAGCACGGATGGGCTGCTTTAAAGGGTTTTTCCAAATTCGTCAGGGCTTTCGGAAAGACATGGCAAATCTCGGAACAAAATTTTATTCCTGCTCAAAATTGTTATTAACCTTATCCTAAAATAATTCACATGATCAGCAGAAGATATGGCCGGTTAAAATTACTTTTGGCTGATAGCTACATAACCAAGCCAGCACAACCTGATGGAGAAACAAAACCGCAAACGTAAACTTCCTGCTATAGTTCGTTGGATATTGTGGGTATTGCTTGTGCAGTTTTTTCTTTTTAATCTCAGCGCTGCCTTGTACGCCTACAGGTTTACTCATGTTTACGATGACCCGGCATTGAGGAACAAGCCTCCTAACCGGAATATTTTTGTCAAAACCTGGCGTTTATTCAGCGGTCCCCGGCAACCCCGGTCGGCTATTACAGAGTTTCCGGTATTTCAATATCAAACTATTAAACTGCCGGTCGGGAACATGATCTTTATTGATACATGGTATGCAAGGACTGATTCAAATGCAAAAGGAACGGTGATCCTTTTTCACGGGATCATGGGAAATAAGGGAATGTTGATTCCTGAAGCCAGTGAGTTTCTTAGTTATGGATATAATGTAATGCTGGTCGATTTCCGGGCACATGGCAACAGCGGCGGTAACACTACCACGATTGGCGTAAGAGAATCAAAAGAGGTAAAAGAGGCTTATGATTATATTGTTAAGGAGGGAGAAAAAAATATTCTCCTGTATGGAGTTTCCATGGGTGCAGTCGTAGTTTCTAAAGCAATAGCTGATTATGATCTTAAACCTTCGGGTGTTTTCCTGGACATGCCTTTTGCCTCACTTCAGTCACATCTAAGAGCAAGGGCAAGAGGATTGGGCTTCAGTGGATTTGGAGAAAAGCCTTTTGGTTTTCTTGTTACCCTGTGGATCGGAATAGAAAGAGGGTTTAATGGATTCAAAGACCAAACGGCCCGTTATGTAGCAAAAATAAAATGCCCGGTGCTGATGCAATGGGGCGCTGTGGACCACTATGTATTAAAAAGCGAAACAGATAAGATTTATAATGCCATTGCGTCTTCCAATAAGAAATTGCTGATCTATGATCATGCGGGACATGAATCATTTTTGCAAAAAGATCCTGTAAAATGGCAGATTGAAGTGGAAAAATTTCTGAGCGACACGAATAAATGATCTTACGGCCGGATAGTAACCTTTGTGCCGGGGTTGGTGAACCGGTACATATCCGTTACATCCTCATTCTTCATAGAGATGCAGCCAAGCGTCCAGTTCTTGTAGCGGTCGATCACAAAGTCTTCATGCGGCCAGGTGCCATGTATGCCGATGCCGCCCCCGATGCTGGCATTGGCCGGTATCTCGCCCCGCTGCTTGCGCTGGTTGAACTTTTCATAACTTTCTTTGGTAGGATAATCCAATGACAAATAACGGCACCATTTGTCATGCACTCTTTTAGCATTGATGTGAAAGACACCCTCCGGGGTATTTTTGTCTCCCTGCATTTTTTTATCGGAAAGACTGTTGTTGCCAAACACAACCGGGTAAGTGGCATACCAGCCCTTATCATCGTATATACTCAGCTCATAGTCTGATTTATCAATAACAATGGAAACAGAGCCTACCGGCCCGTCAGCGCCCCAGCTGAACCGCTTCGATGATTTACTACGGGAAACGTTATGAACATCCGAAGCCACTAAAGTACTTCCCAGGAAAAAGGAAGCCAACATCACAAGGTTTTTCATGTCACTATGGGTTTTCGTATTAGGCCAGATACAAGCTGATTCAGGTGGGGTCAGAATTTATTTCATGGCAAAATTAGTAACCGTCGTTGGTCAAACGAAGTGCCACGATCTTTTATTTTGGGCTGTGGATATGTTTTAACGGGACGTTTAGAAAAGATACACGGGATTTTACGCGGCATAGGTTCCGGGCAGTTTTTTTTTAACAACGATTGCTGAATGAATAAAGCTTTGTAACTTTTCGTAACCTTAAACCGAAACTTTATTTTATGAGAGTCACCTTCAAACTGCGCCAATTGCGCCTCCCCCACCGGGGCATTATTTATGTCCTTGCGTTTTTGCTTTTGCTTAATTTTTCCTGTAAAAAGTCAATCAAAGAAAAAGAAGATGTGAAAACAGATAACAAAACTGTAGCCGGTCTTCAACAAAAAGATGGTTTCGAGAATAATTGTGTTGAGCAAATGGAAAATGACATGGATACTACTGATGTTCCTACTGTCTTAGGAAACCAGTTGCAAGGCAATCCCTATTCTGTGGCAGTAATGCAGCAAGCTTCAATTAATTTATATGGCAATGCCAATGGAATTGCTGTAAATAAATTATATGTGAAATTCAGACCAGCAGATATGAACCAGATGTTGGTATTGGAAGGATTAAACCTGGATTTATATGATTATCCGCTGGATTATGAGATTTTGCATCAGGGAGATTATTATCCCCAGGCAGGAATTGGACCCGATGAAATTCCCTGGTATTATGCTGTAGTAGATGCCGGTTTTCAACTACCCGGGGATATTCAATATGAGGTCATACAACAGATCTATGTGCCTGACACTGATTTATACCTGGAAAAGGAAGCTTTCAGGGTTACCGGCAACCCTTTCGAAGATAGTTGCGGAACTGTACCCAACTTGCTTACACCCCCTTGTGAAATAGATCCCTGTGGCCCAACATGCGACCCGTCGGGTTGTGGCGGCGGTGGTGGCGGTGGTGGCGGTGGTGGCGGTTGTGGAGGAAGTATAAAAAAACCCGCAGGCAATTTATTCGTTTGGGACAACCGGTTAAATAATGGAAATGTTCCTGTAAGAAGAATCAGGGTAGTTGCCAGAAATTTCCTGAAAACTGAAAGAGTTTACACAGATGACAACGGCAGGTTTTGTTTTAGCAAAACCTTTAACAAAGTGACACTTGTTGTAAAGATGAAAAACAACAATACTGCTGTAAGAGGATTATGGGGATGGAGGTTTTGGAACATTGTTTGGCCCTTAGAGAAAAATATCGGTAAGTATAAGGGAGCCCTGAATAATATTCAATATACTTTTTTCCGGCAGGAAGCAGTTAGTACAAGAGGGATGCAGGACTGGGTTGGGGTCACTGCCTTTAATAAAAGAACAGATTTTGGCGGCCTTGCACAACAGGACGATTTACCCGGTGTGCCGGCCACCATGGATTTATTTATTACTCCTTTGACCGGTGCGGCCGCAACCCCAATGTTTCCACATAGATATCCTAATAATGCCGAGTTGCTGAATTTTTTTGTACAGAGGTATATTACGGGAGAATTAATAATTCCCGGACATACATGGGATATTATTGAACTGGCAAGATCAAGAATAGACCTTTTATACGGGTATGACCGGATTCTTGGAAACCTCGATTCAGACGATATAAGTGAAGTGATGTTTCATGAACTCAGTCATGCACAGCATTATAATCAAGTAGGTAATGACTGGTGGCATGAGTTTGTACTTTCAGAGCTGACTGAAACATCAAACAACTGGGAAACCCAGTTTGATCCTTATGGACAGGGAAATACAGTTCGTTCTCCAATTATTGCTTTGGGAGAAAGCTGGGCTTATCACTATGGCCGAGTTTTGGCTGATAGGGTGTATGGGATTAATTTTAGTTCAGACCAGGTGGAGCAAGGGCAAACCTATACAAACGGTTTTCCTGTAGTTACATTAAGCAGCCATTTGAATTTGTTAGAAGATTTTGATCCAACAAGACCCATTATACTGGATCCCTTTAGATGGATTCCACAAGGAGTTTATTATGATATGTTTGATGATAGAAATGATTTGACTGTTCCGTTTCCGAGAGTTTTAATTAATGATGAAGTGTTGAATTATACAAATCTTCAGTTTTTTAATGCGTTGGATGCTGATATAAATTCTTTGCCAGCATATCGGGTCAGACTTTTGCAGGAAAATGGAAATAATCAAGGTTTGCAGGTCACTAATTTGTTTGCAGCTTATGGATACTAAATTCAAAATTATATTGGCTATAGTTGCGTTAAGCGCCGTACAGGCAACCTGTAAGAAAAATTGTATGACGGCCACTTATTCCTTTAAAATTGGTGTAAGGGCAACACCTAACCTCGACAGCATTTTGATTGGTGATACTATCTGGCTGGATATAAACGAGCCCACTTCTCTGAATGATATACCATCAGGAGCCCTGATTGATTACAGCAATGCAACTTATTTGGGTTCAAATATTGGTTTCCAGGAAGTTTTATCTGCTACTCAATTTCGAAATGCAGCAAATGATTTTAATTTCAAACTAATTTCAGGCACAGAAACGCCTAATACGAACCCACAATTATTCCGGGCATATCTTTTTGCTGAGCAAAATAACAGATATGTATTTAAGCTTGGCGTTATTCCCAAAACGGTTGGGGTTTATAGATTGGTACTTGGAAATGCAGCCAATGTGTCAAGGAATAACAGTAATTGTGAAAGAGCAAGTTTCCAAATTGATTTTCAGCAAACGGATCAGCATTTTTATTTCTTTCCAGGAGGAGCGGGAACACCACCAGGCGGCGGTGCTTATTATTTCAAAGTAAAATAATACAACAAGCAGCGAAAAATTCTTCGCTGCTTGTTGTATTCCCTTTTTTTCTTTTTGTTTAATGCAACAGTTAATGATGATAGGTGGATTCGTTCGTAGAATGGCAGATCCGTTTAGGCGGATACCTGAAGGAATTTATTATGACATGATTGATGACAGAAATGACTTTGCAGTATCTGGCCCCCCATTACCCATTGATAACGTTTTGAACTATACAAACCAACAGCTTTTTCAAGCACTTGGTCCCAATGTCAAATCAATGCCACAGTATAGGGTAAGATTATTATTAGAAAATAATAACAATCAGGCTCCACAAGTAATTGCATTATTTGCGGAATACAACTATTGAAAAATGCTGAGATATTTAATTATAGTAATTATCTACTTTTCATCAGTATATTCCTCATGCAGGAAAGGAATAGGTTGTAAAGAAATTACCTATTCCTTTTCAACAGGCATAAGGGCATATCCAGATAGCGATAGTATAAATGTTAATGATACAATATGGGTTGAGTTTTCTAACTCTACTCAGTTGCATGATATTAATTTGGGAGTCAATATAGACTTTTCAGGAGCCAATAACCTGGGAACATCTATTGATTATCTCAAATTTACAGGAGGAAGTATAAGTAATCCCGGTGTAGTTCCGGCGGCTAATGATTTTGACTATAATTTAGTTACAGGAATTTTTATTCCTGATCCGTTTCAACCTGAAAAGAATAGAGATTATCAATTTGTTCAACTTGGAAATGAATATAAATTTAAACTTGGTATTGTTCCAAAGCAAATTGGTGTCTTTGCGATTGCTGTTTCAGATGCATCAGGTGTCTATCGGTTAAATGATAACTGTGCCAAAGCCGGATTTAGTATCACATTTGCAAACACCAACCAACATTTATATTTTTACGAACAAAACAGGCCAGGATACACACCAAGCGGATATGAACAAACACATATGTATTGTTTCAAGGTCAAATAAACTTTTCCTGCTCAAAGCACTCCCATCGGGGTGCTTTGTTTTTTATTTCAACATTCGAATACTAAGATTGTATTGTTTTAAAGTAAAATAAACAGTCGGGCTGCAAGGGTTTGGCAGCCCGGCTTATTTTCTCAAAATTATTTCATTTACCAGTTACTGAACCGTATCCCGAAATTATACGGTCTCATATCCAGCCCCCTTTCATACATGGTTTTAAAAGCATAAGAACCGTAAAAACGAATTGAGCCCAGCGATATTTCAGCTATGTAAGATAGCTTCCATTTCTCCAGTTCAAAATCATCTTTTGCTTTTCTTTTATCCTCATCGGAGGTAACCGTTTTATTACGGGCACTATAGAGGTATCCCATGCTGATACCGGCGCTAAAACCAAAACCATTTTTTCGATTCGGGGTAAAATTAACATTTAGCATTACAGGAACAGTCAGGTAGTCAGCAGCCAGCTTGTCTTTACTATATGTTCGCCCAACAGTGGCGGTGTCTAATATTACAATGGGAGGATTAAGGATGGCAAGTGGATGGTCGTTGTATCGAACGGGCTGTTTGTAATAATAATTGTTTAACTCAAGTCCCAATCCGTATTTCAGGTTCAGGACACGTTTGGACACATTCAGCTTTTGCATGAAGAACCAGATGTTTACATTTCTTGATTTTCCGTATTTCAGACCGAACCAGGTCTTGTTACTTCCCGGTGCATAGGCCTGGGCAGCAGGACTGCCGTAAATGGTTTTATCAGAGTAATTAGAAAAACCAAGATCGAGTATCGCCCAGTTCGTACTCACCCGGGAATGTTTAACAACCCCGGAATTTGTCACTTGAACGTCTCTGTCGTGGGTGCCGGGTGTGTCTTTGCTGCCTGCTTTCCGTATAATGGTCATTCCGCCGATATGTATGGTATCATTTTCGGGAGAAGGATTTTGTTTTCCTGTCGTATCGGCTTGAGCAAAGCAGGTCATGATTGTGCATATAGCAATGCACAGGGTAAAGATTCTCTTCATAATTTCTGTTTTAAAATGTTTTTAATTGTCACTCTCAGGATAGCGAGAGGTTATTTTAATTTAAAAGCCAACCCTCCCACGAGCAGTTTGTCGTCATCTGTTGCAGTCATGTTGGTTCTTTTTTCAAACGTCCTGGTTAATTTCCGGAGAAAACCACGGTTCTTTTTGTTCTTACCGCCTTCTTCAAGCTGGTCGGCATCGTTGTTATTATTATACGATGCAGTAGTGACGTTTGTTACAGAGGTTAATGATTCTTTTGGATTGGTTATTTCTTTTGAAGGAGTACTGTTAACAGCAACATCGTTGGTTGCATTGTTTTTATTAATGCTGGGATTATTGAGTGGTTGTGGCAGGTTATTAGTTGGTTTGTTGTTATCACTATTTGCAACAGCCTGTTCCTCTTTTTTTACAGGAGATGGAATATTGGCCGGTAATTTATCCTTAACAACAATGTTATTATTTTTTACAACCGTGTTTTTGTTATCCGGTTTAACAGAAGGAGCAGGAGCTTGTCTCACATTATCAGCTACTACGATTTCGTTAACCGGCGCATTTTCTTTTTTAACAGGTGTTATAACGGGGTTCTCAGAATTTGTTTTTGTCTTCTCGCTGTTACCCTTTACAATATCTCCTCCACCCGAAGACTTTTTATTTACAACCACAGCCGTTGTGATACCGATGCCAAGAAGCAATACAGCAGCTGCAGCTATCCTCCACCATCTTACAGGCAATGGACGAACTTTTTCTTCTTTCCTGTATAAAGATCCTTTGCCGGCAAAAACAATTTGTTCGGGTTGAAGCTTGATGCGTTCTAACAGGGCCAGTTCTTCCTGTATGGATGGCTTGTCTGCTATGAATCTTTCAACCGCATCTCTTTGGTCGGCATTCAGTTCGTTATCTATATAAAGCAGCAACCATTCTTCATAATTAGTTTGCGTAATGGGCGTTTCACCATTTACCTTGATCAGGTCTTCTTTACCCGGGAATAAAATTCCAGTATCCGGTGTCAATTTATATTGAAGTAACAGGTCCAGTTCTTCTTTCAGGTCAGGATGTTGTAAAACAAATGCCTCCACCATGCTGCGATCATCGCTGCCCAGTTCATTATCCATGTACAGGATAAAATACTCTTCGTAATTATGGCGGTCTATTTTCATTTTATTTGCTTGCAGCTAATAGCTAAAGGCTAAGAGCTTCTTTATATTACATTTTCCATTTTTACCAAATACCCTCTTAATTGCAACCTTGCCCGGTGTAAATACACTTTTACCTGGCTTTCGTTAAGCCCTGTTATCTTTCCGATCTCCTCGTAACTGTACCCTTCATAATCTTTCAATAATACTAATGAACGTTGCGTTTCACTAAGCCTTGACAGCGCCTCTTCCAATACTTTCTTCAGGTTATTGGCCGGCCGGTCCTGCACTTTTACTTCTTCGTTGAAATCTTCCCGCAGTTGTATCCTCTTTACTTTTCTTATATGGTCGATCATTTGGTGATAGGCAACTGTAAAAAGATAGGACTTACATTTCTGCGCATCCACTTCATCTTTGTTGCGCCACATTTTTTCAAAAGCAGTTTGTACCACATCCCTGGCATCTTCCTCATGGCGGAGATTTTTCAGGATGAAGCGGTACACATTATCTGCATACGTAGTGACACATTCATTGTATTCCCGTTCAGTCATAAACAGCCGATATAGCAGGATAAAAATACTTAATTGAGTCCTGTTCTGACAAGTAATACGGATAAAGCGAAGAGATGTTACAGGAAGTGCAAGATTTTTTTTGGCCCTAAGGGTTGAAAATCAGTACCCCAAAGGAGAAATAGCAAGAAATTGCCTGGAAAAGTTCTCCAGTATCATATCTCCGGGTGTGGTGGTCTTGATCTTGCCATTGCAGCCTTTCCCGGCAGGTCCGGGGGACATTTTTTGACTGCAGCAGGTAGACCTTTCTTTTTGTGCGGAGGCGTGAGAAGAAAATCCAATAATAAAAAAGGAGGAAGCCACCAGGACAGCGATCAGGGTGGGAATTATCCAGTTTTTATTTTTCATTTCAGTTGGTTTTGTGATTGGACGAAAGTATAAAGGGAAATGTTACAGGAATGGTAAAAAATAGTAAGTAGGGAGTAGCGAGTGGCTAGTAGGAGTTTGCCCTACTAGCCACTTCCCACTCGCCACTAGCGGCATACTAATTATATTTGCGCTCAAACCAGGCCAAATGAATGAAAATCTTGTTCGCCGGATCGCAAAGGAAGTGGAGGAAATAAGATCCTCCGGCCTTTATAAAACTGAAAGGATCATTGCCAGCCCGCAGGGAGCCGAAATAATTGTGGGTGGTAAAACCGTTTTGAATTTCTGCGCCAATAATTACCTCGGCCTGTCATCACATCCCAAAGTAATTGAAGCAGCACATAAAGCAATTGATAAAAGAGGTTATGGCATGAGCAGTGTCCGCTTTATCTGCGGCACGCAGGATATTCATAAAGAACTGGAAGAAAAACTCTCAGCATTTCTCGGAACAGAGGATACTATTTTATATGCTGCTGCTTTTGATGCCAACGGCGGTGTGTTCGAACCCTTGTTCAATGAAGAGGATGCCATAATCTCCGATACACTGAATCATGCGAGCATCATTGATGGTGTAAGATTATGTAAAGCCCAGCGTTTCCGTTATGAACATAATAATATGGAAGACCTGGAAGCAAAGCTGAAAGAAACAGCCGGTCTTCGCAGCCGCATCATTGTAAGCGATGGTTCATTCAGTATGGACGGAACGATCGCACAATTGGATAAGATCTGCGGGCTCGCTGACAAATATGATGCGATCGTGATGATCGATGAATGCCACTCTTCGGGGTTTCTCGGAAAAACAGGAAGAGGCACTCATGAATATCGCGGTGTCATGGGAAGGATCGATATCATCACCGGCACATTGGGCAAGGCATTGGGTGGAGCATCCGGTGGTTTTACTTCAGGGAGAAAAGAAATAATTGAAATGCTCCGGCAAAAATCAAGGCCTTATTTATTCAGCAATACATTGGCGCCGTCGATTGTTGGTGGTTCTATTACTGTATTGGATATGCTGACACAAACAACAGAACTAAGAGATAAGTTAGAAAGCAATACAAAATATTTTCGCCATAAAATGACAGAAGCCGGTTTCGATATCAAGCCCGGCGATCATCCGATCGTTCCCATTATGCTTTATGATGCTGTGCTTGCACAAACCATGGCTGCTAAACTTTTGGAAGAAGGTATTTATGTAATTGGTTTCTTTTTCCCCGTGGTAGCCAAAGGACAAGCAAGGATAAGGGTGCAGCTAAGTGCAGCACATGAACAAAAACATTTGGATAAAGCAATTGCGGCGTTTACAAAAATTGGAAAGGAGTTGGGAGTGTTGAAGTAAATTAATCCTGACGATGAAAAATATTCTTTTCATAGAAGGAGGCGCCTGCGCTGATATAAAAAAAGCTCTTGTGCAATGGATAGATCTGTCTTCTGATATTTTAGGGGAGGGCTTAACATTCGAATTATATAAAGACGAAAGGGGTAAACATATCATAAAGGCTGACGACAATCTTTCCAACGAACAATTCAATTATCTTTTAAACTACCTGAAGTACCCTGAAGATATTGAATACAAAATAAATATTACAGGGTATACAACAATAACCAAACCTACTGTGTTCCCCGCTAAACGGATGGGGGAAGAAATATTGATATTTATTCCCGAATCGGACGACGAGTACGATAATGTGTATTGGGTTACAAAAGATAGCCAGGTATACAAAACAGATTTTGGCGGTACTACTATTGAATCGGATATATCAAAAACATTTGAAGAAGCTGAATTCAATTCCAGTGAATATCCTCCGCCTGAAATATTCTACAGTAGACGGGTTAGCCAACCAGAGCCGGAACCTGTTGACGAAGCAGAGAGTGAAAGGAAAATCAGCAAGCGATTTAAAATCATTTCAGTAATAATTGCAGCCTTGATAGCGGTCAGTTTGTTTTTCTATAATGATCCATTGACATTTATTAAAATGAATAGAATCATTGGTTTTGGCACTGCATTTTGGTTCTTTTGTGACGACAAAATGCTTCGGTTGAACAAATACTTCAACCTCTCATTCCTTATCGCAATTATTATTGCTTTCTATGGCTATCAGGTAAGACATTCTCCCCCACTTTTTTATAAGTTTGTCGGGAATCTTGAACTGGTCTTAAGTATTCCTTTGATTTTTCTGACTGTTCAAAAGCTTCTAAGAATTGGTTTCAAAACAATAATGAAACGGGAACCCGGTATAGAAAGACCAATACGCAGGTTTGCCGATTTCATTTACCTGGTTTTACTTATAGGGGCAACTGTATTAATATGTCAACTAATTCCGAGGACGGCTATTTAATATTCAATCCACCCGCAGCCTGTTTCAGTGCAGCAGCACCAACATGATCGCCTTCCAGCGTTACCAGGAATCTTCCGCCGGAAAAATAAGAAAGCGTACAATTATTAGTAGCTTTTTCGCAATGCTCGAATGCCTGGCCCCCATTGAATTCAATGGTCTTGGTATATTCTTCATCACTTTCCTGTTGAAAATTGAACATGCTCATATATTGCATACTATAAATACCGGCACCGGCAGATCCGGCACAATCATAGATATTCAACGAAAGCCTGGTACTGTCATTTAATTCATAATCACCCTGGGCCGACCCGGCACCCATCGCCGTGCTGGCAGAATAATTTGTTCTTTTGGCACCCATCAGTGTTTCCGGGATCATGGCTTTTAATTGATCCATAGTTAATGGTGTCAATTTTTCCAACTCTGTTTTTTGTTTCTCCATATCCTGGGCGGCATTTTGCATTTTCTGTGCATCAACGGTTAGCGTTTCCTTTCCATCAGAACTGGTAATGACGGTTGTTTCTTTTGGTTTGTTGTTATTGCAAGCGATCAACAACATATTTGTCGCTACTAATAAAGAAATAATACGCTTCATAAATATTAATTTAAGATTAGATCGTAAAGGTAATGCAATTCGTGTTTTTACGATTATAAAGGGGGATAAGGGTTTATTTATTAAATAAAAAATAAAAACCTTCCGGAAATTATGAAAATCAAAATGCTGGCATTATTTTAGTCCTCTTAATACGATGGTCTAAACTCTACCCGCAAATCCGTTGAAATTCCCTTAACAAGATTGTTGAAATTAATCTATAAAAAGTAGTATGAAAAAGTTTTTGCTTGGACTATCCATTATTGCAGCCGTATCATTTGTGTTTAGTTCCTGTGCTTCCCAAAAAAGGGATTGCCAGGGAGTAAGACATGTTCGACTCAAAAATGGCATTTACCTCTAAGTGTATTTTCTGTAAAACGTTGTGGTCCCGTTCCGCCCCTGGCTGAATGGGTTTTTTTATTTTTACCTTGTACTGCGAAGCTTATTTCAATAACATCCTGCCCGCTGACTTAACAGCGAAGCAGTAATAAAAGATATTATGAAGCTGATCGTTATTATTGCTGCTGTTCTCAGTTCTGTTTCTGTGGCTGCGCAGTCTGGGTCATTTCCAAAAGAATGGGAAGGAAACTGGAAGGGAGAGCTGCATTGGTATAAGACAGGTAAAGAGGAACCTCAGAAAGTAAACATGGAATTAAGAATTCATCCTGCTGATAGTATCAATACATGGACATGGCAGATCATTTATGGATCTGAATCGGAAGACAACAGGCCGTATAATTTGATAAAAAAGGATACTGCAGGAATCCATTGGGTAATTGATGAAAAAGACGGCATCATTCTCGACCAGTATTGGGTAGGTAACAAATTCTGCGGCGCATTTACCGTACAGAATTCTACGATCATTAATAGTTATTGGATGGAAAAGAATAAACTGATCGTGGAATTTTACAATACCAGCGCCAAACCTGTAGCCACTACCGGGAAAGGAACTGAAGACAGCCCGAAAGTTGACAGCTATAAAGTTGGGAGTTACCAGAAAGCAATTTTAACCCGCCAGTGATCATTACTTGATCTTTGGTATCATTCCGCGGATGCCCATGTCCACTACCTGTTCACCTTTGCCGGGTTCCCAACGCCCATCATTCACCACTTCAGTCCATTCAAAACTTTTATTGGTAGAAAGCGATACTTCGATAATGATATCACTGGTTTCAGTTCCTGTTATTTTTAATTTCCCGGGAGTAAATGCAGCAGTAACAACACAGGAACCAGCCGGTATCGGCGAAGTGGCAAAGATCGGGTTGGGCACTGTTGTGGCACCCGGAGGCGCTTGTCCAGATGAAGAGAAAGGATAATTAACGCCAAGATAATTGATGGTTGTTTCAAAAGCCCAGAAACCCTGTGCTTTGTTGGCGTTGACAGGCAGGGTCTGCGTTTTTATCGTAAGGTTTTTAATGTATGTCTTATAACCAATAAAGCTTGCTGTTGTTCCCGGGAACTCCTGTTTGATGGTAATACCACTGATAACGGTGTCTAAATAATATTTGATATCATAATTCTGGTAAGCCAGGGAAATACGCAGCCATTCATATTCGCCGGGTGTGATATCTTTTATGGGAATGGAGTAAAAGGTTTCGTTATTGCCGGCAAAGGAAGATCTTTCAAAGTCAATTGCGGTAGCGCCACCAATGGTTGTTTCAGGAGCATGGTATAAAACAGCACCCCCGCCCAATGCGGTAAAAGCTGTCGGGGTCATTTCAATATAATGAGCACTCATTTTATTAAAGATTGGAGATTGACCGGCATTGCCAGCTGCCACCCCCTGGGGTTGGCCAATATTATTCAGCCGGGCCTGGGTAGAATCAAACTTGAATTTAAAAACAAGCTTAGGACTGCTGGCGGTATCATCATTGATCTCTTTATTACAACTGCTGATCCCTGTGATCAATACAGCCAAAAGCAGGATGGGGGCAATTGATTTTTTCATTGAATCATTTAGTGGTTAAAACGACAATAACCATGAAAAATTGCCTGTTCACTATTTTACCAGGGGCAAGCAGAGCAAACGCATAGCCGTTACCTTTGCTGAAATTTTTGACCCGATGAGAAATATTGCCTGTTGCCTGTTGCTTATTGTTTTTTTTTCTTCCTGTTCTCCCAATAATGTGAAAAAAGATAATAGCCTGAAAAAATATTTTGATGAAAATAAAACTGAAGGATGTTTTGCCATGAGGGATAATGGCACCGGGGAGTTCACCATCTATAATCTCGGTCGTTACCGGGATAGCAGTTACCTCCCGGCTTCTACTTTTAAAATTGTCAATTCACTGATCGGTTTGCAAACAGGAAAAATAACTAACGACAGCATGGTCATAAAATGGGATGGGGTAAAAAGGATGAGAGAAGAATGGAACAAAGACCTTACGATGTATGAGGCATTCAGGGTTTCCGCTGTTAATTATTACCAGGAAGTGGCAAGGAGGATCGGGAAAGACACGATGGAATTCTGGCTGGATAGTTTGAAGTATGGTGCAAAAACGGCTAAGGAAAAAGTAACTATAAAAACTGCGGTAGATTCTTTCTGGCTTGACAATTCATTAAAGATCACACCTGATCAGCAACTGGGACTTGTTGAGAAATTATATTTCGATCAGTTGCCTTTTTTTAAGAGCTACCAGGAAATGGTAAAAAGAGCGATGTTGTTTGAAGATAATTCCAATTACCGGCTGGCATATAAAACCGGTTGGGGCTTTGATGAAAAAGGAAATAATATCGGTTGGATCGTTGGCTGGATCGAAGAAAATAGTCATCCTTATTTTTTTGTGCTGAACCTGGAATCACCGGATAAGAATTTTAATATGACGACCGTGAGGATGAATATCCTGAAGGGGATCCTTAAGCAATTGGGATTTTTTGACGGGAAGATGTAAAAACAATTACTCAATGATAAAATTTGACAATTTGAAAATGATCGGGTTATGTTGTTGTTACTAATATTGGTTTAATTATTGATAGTATAAAGCCGCAGATATTCATTTTCAAATTATTTAATTTTCAAATTTTCAAATTGAACCTCCAGTTTCAATATAAAGAGTTTGTCTGGTTATTCACCGGCATTGCCGTACTTTTTCTTCTTTTCATCGGGTTGATACGATGGAAGAAAAAAGTAAAAAAAAGAATAGGTGATAAACGACTTGTGGATCTTTTGATCAGTAATTATTCGCCCACACGCTTTACATCAAAATTCATTCTTCTTTCTGCTGCATTTTCTGTTGGCATCATTGCTGCCATGAATCCCCGCAAGCCGGGAGGCTCTGACAATATCAACAGGAAAGGAATTGATGTGGCAATAGCGCTGGATGTAAGTAAAAGTATGCTGGCAACTGACCTGGCCCCTGACCGGTTGGAAAGGGCAAAACAATTTATCAGCAAACTTATCAATGAAATGCCGGATGACCGGGTAGCGCTGATCTTATTTGCAGGCAAAGCTTATTTACAAATGCCGCTGACCATCGATCACAATGCTGCGCAAATGTTTGTATCGTCCGCTGCTCCTGGTTCCGTACCGCAACAGGGAACAGTGATCAGCGATGCATTAAAAATGGGCGCCAATGTTTTTAATAACGCCGATAAAAAATTTAAAGCAGTCATCCTTATTTCTGACGGGGAGGATCATGACGAAGATGCAGTAACAACAGCCAGGTCGCTGGCTCAACAGGGAGTGATGATCAATACGGTCGGTATTGGTTCGCCGGGCGGCGCTGAAATTATTGATCA
>DATHDV010000260.1:0-2006 GCA_035318845.1 Chitinophagaceae bacterium | reverse complement strand
TTCATCTTTTCTTACACGCAATGTTGGGTCTTCTTCCACCAGTTTGGCAATTGCCATACCCATTTTATCGACGTCGGCCTGGGTCTTTGGTTCTACGGCAACAGAGATAACCGGTTCAGGAATGAACATATTTTCCAATGTTATCGGGTGGTCCTCGTGACAAAGAGTATCACCGGTCTTTATTTCCTTAAAACCAACCGCAGCGCCAATATCACCTGCTTCAATAAAATCGATGGGGTTTTGTTTATTGGCAAACATTTTCATGATACGGCTGATACGTTCTTTCTTACCGCTTCTTACATTCAATACATATGAACCGGCATTTAAATGACCGGAATAAACCCGGAAGAATGCCAAACGACCTACAAAAGGGTCTGTCATAATTTTGAAAGCCAGTGCTGCAAAAGGTTCTTTCGCATCGGGCTTACGCACTTCAGTCTCACCTGTATCAGGATTGATACCTTCAACCGGTGCAATATCAACAGGGCTCGGCAAGTAACGGCAAACAGCATCCAATGCAGTTTGTACTCCTTTATTTTTAAAAGATGAACCGCATAACATAGGCACAATGCTCAGGTCAACCGTAGCTTTACGAATGGCCTCATGCACTTCATCCTCGGTGATGCTGTCAGGATTATCAAAGAATTTTTCCATAAGGTGATCATCATATTCAGCCACAGCTTCCACAAGATTTGCTCTCCATTCCTTTGCTTCTTCCAGCATATCGGCGGGTACTTCGATCTCATCAAAGGTCATTCCTTCTGTTTCCATATGCCAGATGATCCCTTTCATTTTGATAAGGTCAACAACACCTTTGAAATCATCTTCGGCTCCTATCGGTAATTGAAGAGGAACAGCTTTTGAGCCGAGCATTTCCTTTACCTGTTTAACCACCATCAGGAAATCAGCGCCGGCACGATCCATTTTATTTACAAAACCGATACGGGGAACATTATAACGATTGGCCTGGCGCCAAACAGTTTCCGATTGAGGTTCTACACCATCTACAGCAGAGAACAAAGCGATCAAACCATCCAGTACACGCATAGAACGTTCAACCTCTACGGTAAAGTCAACGTGACCGGGAGTATCAATGATATTGAAATAATAGTTTTTGGTATTGGCATCAGCCACCCCTTTTTTAGTAGGAAATTTCCATTCACAGCTTACTGCGGCAGAAGTAATGGTAATACCTCTTTCCTTCTCCTGCTCCATCCAGTCGGTTGTGGCAGCGCCATCGTGCACTTCACCGATCTTATGGATCATCCCTGTATAACGCAGGATACGTTCTGTCGTAGTGGTTTTGCCCGCATCAATATGCGCCGCAATGCCAAAGTTTCTTTGAAATTTTAAGTCAGCCATGATAAATTACCCTTTATAATTTGGAGGCGCAAAGGTAGGGGAAAATCGCTGAAAAATACAGGCTTGAGGGTTTCTTACTTGTTGCTGTGGATAAAATGAAAATCGGTTGGTAAAGGCTTAAAAAGTCAATAATTTACAATTTCACAAAGATCAACGAAGTTTAAATTTTCATACCGGTAATTTCCATGGAAAGAAAAATTTACAACCCCATCCAGAAGGACCATGTTACATTTTTGAAAACCCATGCCGATACCAATGGTGAATGCACGCTGGTAGAAGTAGAACTGGCCGATGGCGGAGGCGTGGGGTTGCATTATCACAAAACCTATTCTGAGAGTTTTGAATGTATTGAAGGCGAAGTGCAGGTGCAACTTGGTAAAACAATACATAAACTACAATCCGGGCAATCAGCAACAGCAATGCCCGGTATCAATCACCTGTTCCGCAACCGGAGTGGAAAGACCTGCAGGTTTAGGGTAGAATTAAAACCAGCCAGCCGGGGTTTTGAAAAATCATTACAGATCGGTTACGGATTAGCAAACGATAGCCTTTGCAAACCCAATGGTTTTCCAAAAGATAAACTGGCCCTGGCCTGGTTATTTGATATTAGTGAAAGTAACCTGCCCGGTTGGATGAGCCTGTTT
>DATHDV010000259.1:0-4077 GCA_035318845.1 Chitinophagaceae bacterium | reverse complement strand
ATAGCAATTTTAAATTGTGTTTCGTTTGAGAATCGTCTTATGGGGTTCAAAGGTTGCCCTATAACCCCTTTTCCGGGTTTACAAGTTACATTTATTTTCCTGGTTCCGGGTCATCGCGGAAGTCGTTTTTGTAACAGCTTTTAGATCATCCTACTACCCTGAAAACCTTCCATTTTTGGGTACCCGGAACCACCAGGGGAGCAATAGCGTCGGAATACGGTTTGAACTGGGGCTGGCCCATTTCAGAAAGGGCTATTGTAAAATCTTCAAGATTTTCAAATTCATATTCATCAATGACCAATGAAGGCGACTCGCCGATATGTCCCACATATACTTTGCTTTTTGATTTGGCGAACCGCGAAGAACGGAACTTCTCCGCTCCCCATTCTTTCATGATGTCAAGAGCTTGTTTTTGTTTGCCAAAAACAATTTCCAGCGACCATTGACAGATGTACATAAAATTATATTTAGATGAGACTAGTTAAATTAAAATGGGCGGGGGATCATTTGAGTAACTTATAGAATTTTTGCAATTCAGCCATTTCAGTTGCCATCAGTATTTCATTATTATCATACTTCGATTTATAAAATAAAACTCTTTTATGCTGCGGGTATTTTTCCAATATGGCTTCTACCATCCTGCCTGTTTCTTCATTTTTTAAATAAAGTGGTTCAGGTACAGGCAAGGGGGATTTATCCTTCGTGGGTCTTTTTAAAATAATAGCTTCTAAGGTTGCCAATTTCCCGGCCGGGACCGTATTTATTTTTTGTGCCTTGCCATACAAACCCTGTAATTGTTTTTTGCTCAACCCTCCCCGTTCCTGGTATTGGTGCAGCAGGCTTTGGGTAAACGATGACAGGGGCTGTGCCTCCAGCACTGCTTTTAAAATATCAAGGACGATATCAACATCGGGTTTTAGTCTCTGCATATCATAAAAAGGTGAAATTAATCAAAAAGCGGTAGTGGGTCAATTTGAAAAACACTCACGCAGAGTACGCAGAGAACGCAGAGAATCTTGGTTCAAACCTCAGCGGACTCAGCGGCCTCTGCGTGAAACTGACGTACAATCCAAAAAGTATTCTTGCCCGCCACGATATATTGCTGTTCATCAAGCCTGCCTATCCTCACATCAAACGAATTTCTATTCCGCCTGCCGATATATTTCTTTTGTATTGTCAAACCTGCAAAATGCAGTTTCTTTTATTTCTTAACTAAAAAACATAGCCATGAAATCAATTATCAGTAAAACAATGTCGCTGGTTGCCATAGCTGCAACGCTTCTTTCTTTTTCACCAAAACCCGGCATCGCCTTCGGCAAGCCTATGGCGGCCAAAGGTGGAGAAGGTTTTGAAATATCCCTTAATAACAAAGTATTGATCCAGCGTTTTGGAAGCGATATCAATACCGTAAGCAGTTTGCAATTAAATCCGGCCGCTTCCAACGACCAGTTGATCATCAAATATCACCATTGCGGCAGGGTGGGTAAGAACAGGGTTGTAACCATCAGGGACGGGCAAAATAATTTGTTGAAGGAATTTCGTTATGCCGATGTATCTACACCGGTTGCTGCGATGTCATTGCCTGTGAAAGATATCCTGAATTTGAAAAAAGGGAATGCCAATACATTAAAATTGTATTACACTTCCACTGAGTTGCCGAATGGGCGGCTGCTAACATCAATTGTTTTAGGAAGAAGTGCTGTTGCACAACCATAAGTAGTTTAAAAATTAAATGTCTGTCCCATCATTTGCGGGACAGACATTTTTTTATCGATGATCACCATCCATTTTATACATGTCCTTCGGCCAGCATAGCATCCGCCACACGTACAAAACCAGCTATATTAGCGCCTTTCAGATAATCAATATTACCATCGGCATCTTTCCCATATTGCCTGCATTGATCATGTATCTTTTGCATGATGCCCTTCAACCTGTTCTCAACTTCTTCCCTTGTCCAGTACAGGCGGGCAGAGTTTTGCGACATCTCCAACCCTGATACAGCCACGCCGCCGGCATTAGTTGCTTTACCCGGCGCATACAGTATCCCATTTTTTTGTAATACAGCGATGGCCTCGGGAGTTGTAGGCATATTAGCGCCTTCAGCCACCAGTTTACAACCATTGGATATCAATTTTTCGGCATCCTCTTCATTTAATTCATTTTGTACAGCACAGGGCAATGCAACATCACATGGTATCTTCCAGGGTCTTTCACCTTCATAATATGGGCAACCAAATGCATCTGCATATTCAGAGATGCGGCCACGACGTATATTTTTTAGTTCCATGATGTATGCAAGCTTTTCAGTGTTGATCCCATCGGGGTCATAAATAAAACCATCACTGTCGGATGCTGTTAATGGAATGCCACCGAAAGCAATGGTCTTTTCAATAGCATATTGTGCAACATTGCCACTACCTGAGACCAGTACTTTTTTATTTTTGATCGAATCTCCTCTCGTCTTTAGCATTTCATCCACGAAATATAATAGTCCATAGCCTGTTGCTTCAGGACGAATGAGGCTGCCACCATAAGCAGCTCCCTTGCCGGTCAATACTCCGTTAAATTGGTTGGAGAGCCGTTTGTACTGCCCAAACATGAATCCGATCTCTCTTGAACCAACACCAATATCACCGGCAGGTATATCGGTGTCTTTACCGATGTGACGGAAGAGCTCTGTCATAAAACTCTGGCAGAACCGCATCACTTCGTTATCCGATTTTCCTTTGGGATCAAAATTGGAACCTCCCTTACCCCCACCCATTGGCAGCGTAGTAAGCGAATTCTTGAAAACCTGTTCAAAGGCAAGAAATTTTAATATCCCGAGATTAACATCCGGATGAAACCGCAGTCCTCCTTTGTATGGACCAATGGCATTGTTCATTTGTACCCTGTATCCACGGTTCACCCGGAAATTACCTTCATCATCCACCCATGGTACCCGGAAGATGAGTATCCTTTCAGCCTCGATCATACGTTCCATGATATTGGCCTTTTTGTATTCGGGATGTTTTTCGATAAAAGGAATGACGGCCATCGCCACTTCATATACAGCCTGGTGAAATTCAGGTTGATCGGCATTTCGTTTTTTCACCATCTCCATAAATGTTTCGATAGCGGGTTGTTTTGTAGCAAGCATATAGCAGAAATTAATCGTTAAGCAATCATTTACAAAACGGTCATCGATCCGTTCCGTAATATAAACGTAGCAAAATATAAAATAAATACGAACATTAGTTAAGGAATGATAAAAATCATCTTTTTTAACAGGTATGCCTGTTTTTTTACCGGCGCCCCAACCGGTCAATGACATCCAGCAATCCGTTTGTTCTCTTATCATCCATCAGTTGCCAGAACATGATACCATTCAGATGCCGGCTAATTGCATAGCGGGTTTTGCGTTCAATAGAAATGCTGTCATCAAAACTAACAAAGAGTTTCTCTGTTTTGTTGTATAAAAATGGGGCAGCAGCAATACTGTCCCAAAAATATATAAACCCGTTCTCAGGAGAAAAAGCATTTGTAAAATTCCGGAAGCTTACCCCATTTCTGAATTTACAAGACTGGTATAGCCCGTTATTGAGATTTTCTACCCCTTCAAATACTCTTGCATAAAACGCTGCTCCAATAACCAGTTTATTGGAAGGAACCCCGATCGACAGGAGCCAGTTTACAGCATGATCGGTTGACTCCTTTTGTTCGGGGGTGGAATATAAGGCAGTATGATGACCGGTAACGGTGCTATAACCATGCACAAGGTCATAGGTCATCAGGTTTACCCGGTTAACAAGCGGTATTACTTTTTTCCATTCTACCGATTTTTCCAGGTATGATGAAAAGCCACCGGCAGCAAAACTTATTTCCATTTTTTTGCCAAGCGTTTTACGGAGTTCCTGCAAAAGGGCTGTGAAATTTATTTTATCAGCAGTTGAAAAAGGATGATCAGGCGGACCCTGTATGGCAGGATATTCCCAATCAAGGTCAATACCATCGGTTTGAAAATAATCGTTTACTTCTTTTACAGACTGTGCAAATTCTTTTCTGCCTCCGGGTGTTGAGAAAACAGCAGAACAT
>DATHDV010000258.1:0-20105 GCA_035318845.1 Chitinophagaceae bacterium | reverse complement strand
CCTTTTTCATAAAGCAGGTATTTGGCATGCTCCATCCGCTGGCTTTGGTAAAAATCAAATATGGTGGTACCAAACATTTCTTTAAATCCTTTTTTCAGGTAACATTCATTGATCGCAACTTTACGGCTCAATTCTTTAATGGTAATGGGTTCGCCGATATGTTGTATCAGCACTTCTCTCGCCTTCACGATCTTTTCACGGTCCAGTTCATTGGCCAGGAACTTGCAGTTCACCACATCAATTTCTTTTTCACCCAGCATGCAATCAAGGCTGTACAGTAACAGCATTTGTGTTTGTGCATTGATGAAGATGTTTTCCAGGCTATCGGTGTATGTATGATTCAGCAATGCTTCGAGCACCATCCTTGTTTTACCGCAAAGCGGTAATGTTTTGCTGAAAGAAGATACATGTTTAAAGTTGAGGATATTATCCGTCAGCGTATCCGTTGTCCGCCGTGGTTTTACAAACTGGCTGAGTTGTACCGGTGAAAAGCGAAAGCTTACCACATCCACACTGTCTACTCTTTCAACACAATTTTTAGATGCGCTGAACTGGCACATATCACATTCTGTATCTTTTTTCCGGCAATAAACATTTCCACTGACACAAAACTTCAACTCCAGGTAATTTTCCCGGGGCGAATTTTTTTCATAGTGATATACCATCATGCCGGTATCATCTACATTCCATTGAACGTTCCGGTAATATCTTTTTATAGTGTATTGAACCGAGCCGGGTATCTGCTGCTGTTTTTCCTGCAGCAATACCAGTTGATCCTGCATCAGGTTCTGTTTATAAGCCAGGGCCAGTATATCCGGGGTATTATACATATATTAATTGCAAATTTACAGTGTAAACATTGATTATTCTCTACCTTATTCTAGCGAACGGTCTGAAAGCCTGACTTTTAACAATCTATGGCCAAAAAAAATTCGGTTTTTAGCAGTATCTGCTAACTTTGCCGACCCCCACCGTCGGGTGGGGATTTTTATAAGAACCCATGATCCATCCGCATACATATATTCATCCTAATGCCAAACTGGCCACCAATGTCAAAATTGACCCATTCACGGTCATTCACCAGGACGTAGAAATTGGTGATGGCACCTGGATAGGATCCAATGTAACTATCATGGAAGGAGCCAGGATCGGTAAGAATTGCCGCATCTTTCCGGGAGCAGTTATTGCCGCAATACCACAGGATCTTAAGTTTCATGGTGAATATTCACAGGTGATCATTGGAGATAATACCACGATCAGGGAATTTGTAACAGTAAACCGAGGTACGGCAGACAGGGAAAAAACCATTTTGGGGAAGAACTGTCTTGTCATGGCCTATTCCCATTTTGCGCATGATTGTTATTTGGGGGATAATTGTATTGTCAGCAATAATACCCAGGTGGCCGGGCATGTAACCATTGGTGAATGGGTGATACTGGCCGGTATGTGTGCCGTACACCAGTTTGTAAAGATCGGCAGTCATTCTTTCATCAGCGGGGGCTCATTGGTAACCAAAGATGTGCCTCCTTATATAAAGGCAGGTCGTAATCCATTAAGCTATGCAGGGGTAAATTCCGTTGGATTAAAAAGGAGAGGCTTTAGTATTGAACGTATCAATCACATATTGGACATCTACAGGGTTCTTTATAATAAAGGAATGAACACCAGCCAGGCGGTTGAATATATTGAAGAAGAAATGCCGGCCACAGATGAACGGGATGAAATAGTGACCTTTATCCGTGAAAGCGGCCGGGGCATCATCAAACGATTCACTAAAGGCAGCAACGATGACGATCTCCCTATCTGATGCCGGTAAACGTTTTAACCGTGACTGGATCTTCCGTCATTTCAATTACACATTTGAAGCAGGACAATCTTATGCTATTATAGGCCCAAATGGCTCAGGTAAATCCACGCTGCTCCAGGTTTTGGGAGGGGGCATGATGATGAACGAAGGGAATATTCAATATTCAACAAACAATATTCAATACTCAATTGAAAACATTTACCAGCATGTTTCCATCTGTGCGCCCTATTTAGAAGTGATCGAAGAAATGACACTGAAGGAGTTTCTTTCATTTCATCATGGTTTCAAACCATTTCTGCCCGGCATTACTCCTGATTCAATAATAGCTGCGCTTGGTTTGGAGAAAGCTATCAACAAACAAATCCGCTACTACTCTTCGGGAATGAAACAAAGAGTAAAGATGGCACAATGTATTTTTTCGGATACGGCCATTGTATTACTTGATGAACCCTGTACCAACCTCGATACAGAAGGGATCGCATTATATCACCGCCTAATTAATGATCATTGTAAAGACAAGTTGGTAGTGGTGGGCAGTAATGATGAGGTGGAATATAAGTTTTGCGGGAACCGGCTCAACATCCTGAATTGGAAATAATATTATTTTCCAAGCTCCGTTTTTACTTTATCAATACAGGAATTAATCAGTTTAGAAAAACCTTCTTTATCTTTCAGCATAGTTTCCTCATCGTCGTATAATTTTACTGCCTTTTCAATCACACAATCACAAACCCTGTAAATATTCTTTCTTTCGATCAGTGAATCCAGCCAGGCCGCATCCGGCCCTCCGTATAGTTGAGAACACAATTCGCCTTTGCGTTTTCTTGACCCCAGTCTTTTTTCTTTTTACTCCGCAACTGGCAATCATTATTATAACAACAACAAGTATTCTTGTTTTCATTTTATAAAATTATCTATTTTTTGCTAAACATTTTCTTCCACCAACCCTTCCTCATACAAGGTTGTTCTATCAAACGATAAAAAACAGCACTGAAAATTAACACAGCTGCAAGCAGCAACACAGCATAGACAATAACTCCAACTGCACCATGAAGCAATGGCAATTCCGCAAGGGCTTGCGATACTCCTGACATGATCAATACATGCAGCAGGTAAATGGAATAACACATACCTCCAATAATGGTAATGATCTGCAGGCTCGCCAGCTTTTTCAATCCTTCATTGAAAAGTACCAGGTAAAAAACTGCATTCATTAAAAAAAGCTTCAGCAGGAAAAACCATAGTGAATGAACAGAAATAATAAATGGAAGACCCAGAAGGATACATATGCCGGTAACAAGCCCAACCGTTTTATTTAGTTTTAACTGGTGACTATTGAAATACAAATCAGCCAAAAACATTCCTGATAAAAAATAGCAGATAAAATAAGGAAGCATCGTTGGCAATTTCCAAAAACTATAATATGCATAAACTCCCGAAAGCAGGATCAGCCCGATAAGTATGATACGCCGGGTTAACTTGTGCTTAATTAAAAAAATAAAACAAAGAAAAGGAGCCAGTATATAAAACTGCACTTCCACTTCCAGCGACCAGGCTACCCCCAGCACCGATGAAGGGTTATTGTAAATGATATTGTGCATATAAACAGAAGAAGCGCCGAGATGTGGCAATAAACCGGTAAATGATTGCCCTTTAACCAACACCAATAAAAGAAATGCAAGAAGAAGTGCAGCGAGATAGGGTGGTTCCAGCCGGGTCAATCTTCGCAGATAATATTTTTTTAAAGAAACAGGAGAACCATCCGTCATTTTTTCTTTGATGAATGGCAGGGCCAGTATAAATCCGCTGATCATGAAAAAGAATGATACACCATGACCTCCTTCCAATAGCACAGAAACAATATATGGATTGCTGAAAAGTTTGCCGTTAAACAGGTGAGTACTCAGCAGGGTGGGCAGGTGCATCCAAACCACTACCCAAAAAATGGCAACAAATCTTAAACCATCAATTTCAGGAATATAATTCCCGGCAGAAGTGATGCGCCGGAATTTTTCAAGAAAAGGTGAAAAAGATTTTGTCATGCGGATATCTTGATCGTTCAGGCCGCTTAAGCGTCCCGACCTTTATCGCTGACTGGCGATCAGCAAATTCAAATCGGTATATTTTAGATCAAAGCGCTGGCTCAGGTAAAAATTCGTCAGCGCTCCTTTAAACAAATAAATACCGCTGCGCAAATGTATTTTATGCCAGAGTAATTTTTCAAAGCCGCCTTCTTCTCCTGCTTCCAGCAATAGTGGCATCAGTACATTGCTGATAGCCTGTGAAGCTGTCCTTGAAAAACCGGAAGGAATATTGGGCACACAATAATGTATCACACCATACTTCATGAAAATGGGATGCTCATGAGATGTTATTTCAGATGTTTCAAAGCAACCACCCCGGTCAATACTTACATCGATCACCACGGAACCGGGCCGCATATTGCTTACCATTTCTTCCGTTACCACCATGGGAGTTCTTCCCGTTTCAGAACCCAATGCTCCTACAGCCACTTCACAGGTCTTTAATTGTTTGGATAACATCCTTGGTTCGATCACTGATGTCCATAAACGATGACCGATATTATTCTGCAATCTTTTTAACCGGTACACACTATTATCAAAAACTTTTACCGAAGCTCCTAATGCCAAAGCTGCTCTTGCTGCATATTCCCCCACGATACCGGCACCGATTATAATAACTTTTGTCGGGGCTATACCGGAGATTCCACCCAGCAATACACCCTTGCCATGATTGGCCGAACCAAGATATTGTGCAGCGATCAGCATGACCGCACTACCGGCGATCTCACTCATGCTACGGACAATGGGATAAGAGTCACTATCGTCTTTTAAATTCTCAAAGGAAATAGCCGTAACTCTTTTTTCCATCATCTTCTCCAGTATCTCTGCTTTCATCACAGAAAGATGAATGGGGGAAACGATGATCTGGTTGAGCTGTAGCAATGAAAGATCTTCATCAACGATCGGGGCACTTTTTACCAGTATGGGAGCTTTAAAAACCTCGGCCCTTTCATAAACAATTTTTGCCCCCGCTTCATTGTAATCCTTATCCCGGAAATGAGATGCTTCACCTGCATTATGTTCTATCACTATTTTATGCCCGTTGCTTACCAGCACACTTACCGCATCCGGGGTTAATGCAATACGGTTTTCCTGGAAGGCAATCTCTTTCGGAATACCGATCATCATCTCTTCGGTCTTGGGTTTTACATCCAGCGTTTCTTCAAGGGTTTCGTAGCTGAAGGAAGTACTTATTGTTGGTTTTTGCTGACTCATTGCTGGTTGCTGGGTTCTGGTTATCTAAGATCAAGTGGTCTTTTTCCTCGTTGCTGGGTTCTGGTTGCTGGTTAATTAAAGAATGAAAGATTCTTCATTGACCCGAAGTGACCAGTAACCAACAACAAGCAACCAGTTACTCAAATGTACTTAAATATTGGCGATTTTCAGGCGTCTTGTTTTGTCGTCAACCCACTCAATAAAAACATGAACAGTGTTACCCGGGAAAAGACCGGGAGCTTTTTCCGGCCACTCCACCAGGCAAATATGGCCACTATATAAAACATCCTCCACTCCTGCTTTCATGGCTTCTTGCTCATCTTTTAACCGGTAAAGGTCAATATGAAATAAAACTTTTTTAGTCCCTTCGCTCCCGATACTTATCGGGACGTATTCATATTCATTGATAATGGAAAAAGTCGGGCTGCCCACCACATCTTTTACCGCTTTCACATCACATAATGCATGGATAAAAGTGGTTTTACCAGATCCCATCGGGCCATGAAAAGCAATAACAGTATTATTATTGATCTCTTTCCAGAATTCTTTTGCGACCCTGTTGATATTATCAGGAGAAATGATCCATTCCATATCACAAATTTAGCCCCCAGCCCCTAAAGGGGAGTAAGAAAATATCCTTATTGATCATTTCGTCATTTTATGCAACCACGTTGTTATAGTATTTCTTTATTCGAAAAATCAGCGATGGAAAGATTGGTAATTTTACATGATGGAATCAGTTCAATGGAAAGTAGACGGGATGGATTGTACCAATTGTGCTCTCACAATACGCAGGTACCTGGAAAAAGAAGGGATGAAGAATGTGAAAGTGAATTTCGGCACGGGTGATGTTTCATTTGATATAAACGAGGCCGGTAAAGAAGATGCACTGGCTAATGGTTTAAAAGGACTTGGCTACCCGGTAAAAATGGATGACCATTCACATGGACATCATCATAATGAAGGGCATACAGGATTTCTTCATTCGCATTTACAGCGTTTTTTATTTTGTCTTCCTTTTGCTGCCATACTGTTATTCCATATGATCCCCGGCGTACATATTCACTGGCTGATGGATCCCTGGGTGCAATTAGCATTAACCATCCCGGTATTCCTGTTAGGTATGAGTTTCTTTGGAAAGAGTGCCTGGAAAAGTTTGCGCAACGGAATTCCCAACATGAATGTGCTGATTGCTATGGGAGCTGCTGCTTCATTTATTTATAGTTTATACGGGACCCTCACGAACCAGGCGGATAATTTCATGTTCTACGAAACAACAGTGACGATCATAACCCTGGTTTTTTTGGGAAATTATCTGGAAGAAGCATCTATTCACTCCACACAAAAAGCATTGAACGAACTGGTACGGTCACAAAAAGTGATGGCCAATATGATCGCCTTTGATGAAGATCACGAAGAACATATTTTCCCGGTGGAAAATACAAGACTTCATGTCGGCGATCTTGTCCTGATCAAAAGCGGTGAACAGGTTCCGATGGATTGCAAGATATTATGGGGCGAAGCTCATGTGAATGAAGCCATCATCACTGGTGAAAGCAGCCCTGTTCACAAATTTGCAAAAGACAAATTGATCGGTGGCAGCCTGCTGCATGACGGCACGGTCAAGGCGCAGGTAACCGCTGTAGGAAAAGATACCATCCTCTCCGGTATCATCAACCTGGTGAAACAGGCACAGGGAGAAAAGCCCCCTGTCCAACTATTAGCAGATAAGATCAGCGCCATTTTTGTTCCGGTTGTTATTGGCATTGCAGTCATAACACTTACAATAAACTGGATCGTGCTGCAGGACTTCACGCATGCACTGATGCGCAGCATTGCTGTTCTTGTTATTGCCTGCCCCTGCGCTATGGGATTGGCAACCCCGGCTGCTATTGCAGTTGGATTGGGAAGAGGAGCAAGGAACGGGATCCTTTTTCGCAATGCAACAAGCCTGGAATTGTTTAAAGATATAAAGCAGGCAGTGTTTGATAAGACGGGAACATTGACGACGGGGAATTTCATTATTGCCGATTTCAAAATATTGTCGTCAATCGTGAATCGTGAGTCGTCAGAAGTAAGCAGTGATGCCTCTCACGATTCACGACTCATGACTCACGACGAATTTAAAAGGACCGCTTATTCATTAGAGAAGTATTCCAATCACCCGATCGCAAAATGTATCACTGACGAATGGAAGAGTAAAGATGAGATCAGCTGGGTAAAAATTGAAGAAGTAAAAGGCATGGGTATGAAGGCAGAGGATAAAGAAGGCAATACATGGTGGGCCGGTTCATTTAAAACAGCCTCAGCCGTTACAAACGATGATACACATAATGTTTATATCACAAAGAATAATGAATTAATTGGCTGGATCGATGTAAAAGACGAGGTAAGACCTGAAGCAAAAGAAGTGGTTGACTATTTACATTCAAAAGGGATCAGGACGATCCTGTTAAGCGGAGACAGGTATGATAAAACAAAAGCCCTGGGTGAACAACTCGGCATTGATACGGTGATCGCTGAACAAAGTCCTGAACAAAAATTACTGAAAGTGGCGGAACTGAGTTCCGCCGTCCCGACCGTAATGATCGGTGATGGCATCAATGATGCACCGGCATTAGCCAAAGCAACTGTGGGCATTTCAATGAGTGATGCTTCTCAAATTGCCATGCAAACCTCACAGGTGGTGCTGATGAATAATGGCCTTAAAAATTTACCGACGGCATTGGGATTGGGCAAACACACTTATATCACCATCAAACAAAATCTTTTCTGGGCATTCGCCTATAACATTATTGCAATACCCATTGCAGCTTTAGGATTTCTTACTCCCAATTTCAGTGCACTGGCCATGGGATTAAGCGATGTCGTACTCGCCATTAACTCGGTGAGGTTGTTTGTAAAGAAAGTGGTTTGATCGTGAGACGGTTTCCATTATTTGTAATTTCATTAGATTAGTAAAAAATTAGGTAACTGATTTGCTATGCCTCACGACTCACGACCCACGATTCACGATGTACTCAAACAATATTGGGGCTTTGAGTCTTTTCGTCCTTTGCAGGAAGATATTATCAATGCTGTACTGGATGGCAAAGACACGTTGGCATTGATGCCCACCGGTGGCGGTAAGTCATTATGCTACCAGGTTCCTGCTATGGCCAAAGACGGGATCTGCCTGGTGATCTCCCCGTTGATCGCTTTGATGAAAGACCAGGTGGAAAATCTCCGGAAGAAAAGTATCACTGCGTTTGCCATTTACTCCGGCATGAGCCGCAAAGAAGTCATTAATACATTTAAAGTAGCATCAGAAAGTAATTGCAAGTTTTTATATGTATCTCCTGAACGATTAGAAACTGCATTGTTCAAAGAATACCTCCCGGGATTAAATATTAGTTTGATCGCTGTGGATGAAGCGCATTGTATTTCGCAATGGGGTTATGATTTCCGTCCGCCTTATTTAAGAATTGCAGCATTGAGAGAAGAACTGCCGGATGTTCCTGTACTGGCATTGACCGCATCGGCGACCTTTGATGTGCAGAAAGATATTTGTGAGAAGTTACGGCCTCACCCCAACCCTCTCCTTGCGGAGAGGGGGCTTTCGAAGACTCCGCTTGCTGAAGATTCATTCAAGGATTGGAAAGTATTCCGTCAATCGTTTGAAAGGTCAAATCTTTCGTACAGTGTTTTCAAAATTGACTCCAAGATCAACAAGATCATTGAAGTGCTGAAAAAAGTTCCGGGTTCTGCGATCATTTATTGCAAAAGCAGGAAAAGAACGAAGGAAATAAGCGAGTTGCTCCAACTGCAAAATATTTCGGCGGATCATTATCATGCAGGACTGCTGCAGGAAGAAAGAAATAAAAAACAGGAAGCATGGATCAATAATAAAACAAGGGTGATCGTTTGCACCAATGCTTTTGGAATGGGTATTGATAAACCTGATGTAAGAGTTGTTGTTCATGCAGACGTTCCTGATTGCTTAGAAAATTATTACCAGGAAGCCGGTCGAGCCGGGAGAGATGGAAATATCTCATACGCTGTTCTTTTATTTGACGAAAGAGATATTAAGGAACTGGAGAATTTGGCTGCATTGCGTTATCCTGTGCTCGATGATATAAGGAACCTCTACCAGTCGGTGGCTAATTACCTGCAGATCCCATCCGGGAGTGGTGAAGGACAGTATTATGATTTTGACATCAGTGATTTTCTCCGCAAATTCAAATTAAACAGTCATGCCGCTCTTTATTCATTGAAAGCATTGGAGCAGGACGGTTGGCTGGCTTTTAATGAACAGGTCTTTCTTCCATCCTCTGTTGGTTTCAGCACGGACAAAGGTTACCTGTATTCATTTGAAAAAGAACATCCGTTATTAGAACCCATCATCAAAACATTGCTCCGGGCCTATGAAGGGATATTTGATCAACCGGTTCCTGTTTCAGAAAAAATGATGGCAGGGTTAATGTCCAAAGGACTCCTTACGGAGAAGAAAGATGCAGAGGAAGTTAAAAAACAATTAACCCAACTGCAGCAGGCTGGCATTATCAATTACCAGCCGCAAAAAGATACACCCCAGTTATTGTTACTCCGCAACCGTATCAAGGCCGAAGACATTGTCATTAACATGGTTGCTTATGAAAAAAGAAAAGAACTGTTTCAAAAAAGAATGAAACAAATGCTGGGATATGTAAGAGAAGAAGCTGAATGCCGTAGCCGTATCATCGGCTCTTATTTTGGCGATAATAATATCCGTTCCTGCGGTATTTGTGATAATTGCCTCCGGCAAAAAGCGGCGGTGTTAAGCAAGGAAGAATTTGAGACCCTGCATCACCGTATCATCAACATCGTAAAATATGAATCCCTGCATACCAGGGACCTCCTGCTGAAACTGAATGGTGTTAAAAAAGAAAAGGTCTGGAAAGTAATTGAGCTTCTCCAGGCTGAGAACGAGATCGAGATGGATAAAACAGGTTGGGTAAAGTTGAAATAGATCGCCCCATAGCAACTAAATAATTATTTAATGCCCGGGTTTTCAATATTTCTCGCGGCGTTCGCTGCGAAGCAGCGGCGTCACGATAGCTATCGGGATTGCGTTCTTTGCATCTTTGTGGGCTTTGCGTGAGACCAAAACCTGACACTACAATAATTAAGTCATTTGTCTGATTGATTTTTTCTACCTTAGTAAGCAGTTGTAATCCCACCTTATTAATAACCCCGGATAACAAGGCGCTGATTAATTGATTAAATTGTATAACCATTTAAATTAATTAGCTATGCCTACTACACAAACCGGCGGGTTCCAGGTGACCGGCAAAAATGCAACAGCATTATTCACGTTGAAAATTCACCGGGGAGATGGTATGTGCCTGCTGGCCATGAACTGGAAAAAAGGACAACCCCCCAAAGATTTTGTTGGCTTTGGCATTGAGTATAAAGAACCCGGTGGTCAAAAGTTTTTTGCTTTAAAGAACAGGTTGTCATTTGCAGGAGCCGATCCCAATGATCCAAACCGTTTATTAAGTACCCGGTCGCCCTTCCAGAAATTTCGTTGGGTTCATTTCCCCCGCAATGCTAGTATGGAAGGTGATTTTATGTATCGTGTCACGCCGGTTTTTATGAATCAGCTTGGTGAATTGAGTAATGGTGAATTCCAGGAAGCAGCCATCCAGTTGCGAAGGGATACTTATCCCGGTAAAGTGAATGTAGCTTTTACCCGCGGATTTGTTTCATCACAGTCGTTTGTTGACAGGTACCAGACAGCAACAGAAGGCATTCCCCAACTATTGCCCCCAAATTCCAAAGCCGGGTTGGCTTTTATACCCAGTCATTCTAAAAAAGATGATGCTTATATATGGATGGGGTTTGAATCAAGGGAGATCATTCTTGAATTACTGGACAATGCGATCAAGGATAAAAAAGCAACTGTACGTGTGATCGCTTATGATCTGAATGAACCGGGAATTGTAACAAGACTTGAAGCATTGGGTGACCGGCTCCGGGTGATCATTGATGAAGATGGGGAGCATGGTGTAACCGGCAGCGCAGAAAATGCTGCTGCAACCCGGTTGAGAATAAGCGCCGGGACCAAAAATGTAAAGCGCCAGCACATGGGAAAATTGCAGCATAATAAAACGATCATCGTTGATGGGCCAAAAGTAAAATCGGTTGTCTGCGGCTCTACCAATTTTAGCTGGTGGGGTTTTTTTATACAGGCTAATAATGCATTCCAGATCAATGGTAAAAAAGCGGTTGATGTTTTTGGTGCTGCATTTGAAAGCTACTGGGTGAATAAGAATGATACCGGCCTTTTTGGAAAAACAAGTTCGGCCATATGGAATGATCTTACTTTTTATGATATAAATATGCAGGTGAGTTTTTCACCACATGGCAGTGCCAATGCTGCATTACAATCTATCGCTGATGATATAAAAACAAAAACAACGGGCTCGCTTTTTTATTCATTGGCCTTCCTGCATCTTACCGGCAAAGGCGCTATTAACGAGGCCATCAATGCAGTGACCAATGATCCGGCCATTTTTGTTTATGGTATGTCTGATCTGAAAAATGGTGGCATTCAAATATTAAAACCGGACGGGAACCTGGCTCCGGTAAAATCATCAGAGCTAACGGAGGCCAATACACCGGAGCCTTTCAAATCAGAACCAACCGGCGGCAAGGGGCCCCGGCTGCATCATAAGTTTGTAGTTATAGATTTTGATAAACCAACAGCAAGGGTTTATATGGGCTCCTATAATTTTTCAGGAGCAGCGGATAGGACCAATGGTGAGAACCTGCTGATGATAAAAGACAGGCGTATTGCAGTATCTTATATGATCGAAGGGTTGAGATTATTTGATCATTATCATTTCAGGGTAAAACAGGAAGAAGCCGCAACAGCCGTTGATAAATTAGAGTTGAAAAAACCGCCAAAGCTTCCGGGTGAAACAGCATGGTGGGAAGAATACTATAACGTTAATAACAAGATAGCGGATAGGAAATTGTTTGCGTAATCTTCTAATTAAAACTTTAGTTTAATTGTATTGACTATGGCCACTATTAAAATATTCATAGCATCTTCAGCTGAAGTAAAACAAGAACGCGACCGCGCCGTTCTTGTAATTGAACACCTCAATGAAAGTCATAAGCATCTCGAATTAAAAGCCGTGGAATGGGAGTATGCAACTATACCCGGCAACCAACCCGGATTCAAAAATGTACAGGGAGCGATAAATCCGCGGTTGGAAGAGAGTCAGTTGGCCGTTTTTATCCTGTATTCCAGGATCGGGAAATATACACGGGAAGAATATGAGTACGCTACTGGTAACAACAAAAAACTTTTTGCATTCTTTAAAACCGGTTTTTCGCCGACAAAAAAAGAGCATGTGAAGGCCATTGAAGAATTAATTGAATTTAAAGAAAGCCTGAATGATACAGTTTTATACAAAGACTATGATGATGTCGAAGTTTTTGCCAAAAACTTATATGAGAGTGTTAACCAGTTTCTTGCTGATAAATATCCTGCATCTGAGGTTATATCTGCAAATGAAGCCGTCACCGTATTAGCTAAGAACAACCAGGAACTGATACAAATGAATACGGAGAAAGACAAAGAAATAAAAGAGCTGAGAGAAAAACTTACTTTAAAACCAAACGATCAGTCTGATGACAAATTAAAAAAACTTCTTGCCGAAAAGGAAACTATCACCAATGAATTATTAAAAAGTGAGGAAATAAGAAAACAACAGGAAAAAATAAAAGAGGAGCTGGAGTCTCAATTAAATCTTCAAAAACATAATGATGATTTTAAAGCAAAAGCATTAAAGGCAGTGGGAAACAAAGATTATGACGCAGCAGAAGTTTATTTAAAAGAAAGTGCGAAAGAAGTCGCATCTACTTTATCTGAACTGGCGAAGGTTAAAAATTTACAGTTCCAGTATGAAGAAGCTTTAAATTATTATGAAATGGCAATACGACTTAATCCCGAAAACAGTTTGTACCTGAACGATGCAGGATCGGTTGCAAGTGATTTGGGCTTCTACAATAAAGCGATTGAATTTTATGAAAAGGCTTTGTTGATTAGTAAAAAAAATCATGGCGAAGAGCATCCTGATATTGCTGTTGGCTACAATAATCTTGGTTCAGCTTATGATAACAAAGGGGAATCGAATAAGGCGATAGAATACTATAAAAAGGCCCTGGTAATTGATAAAAAATTCCTTGGAGAAGAACATCCTGATATTGCAATTGATTACAATAACCTTGGTATGGCTTATGATAACAAAGGAAGGTATGATAAAGCGATCGAGTATTATGAAAAGGCCCTAGTAATTGATAAAAAATTCCTTGGAGAAGAACATCTTAACATCGCCACCCGGTATAATAATTTTGGTTCGGTTTATACTAATAAAGGGGAATATGATAAAGCAATAGAATATTGCGAAAAATCGTTAGCAATTAATAAAAAATTTTATGGGGAACAACACCCTGATATTGCAATTGGTTACAACAATCTTGGTTTGGCTTATGATGGCAAAGGAGAATATGATAAGGCGATAGAGTATTATGAAAAGGCCCTGGAAATTGATAAAAAATTTCTTGGACAGGAACATCTTCAAATTGCCATTCGGTACAATAATCTTGGTTCGGCTTATAATAGTAAAGGGGAGTATGATAAAGCAATAGCCTTTTATGAAAAGGCCCTGGTAATTGATAAAAAATTTCTTGGAGAAGAGCATCCTAACATTGCCATCCGTTATAATAATCTTGGCTCAGCCTATGATAATAAAGAAAAGTATGATAAAGCTATAGAGTTTTATGAGAAAGCTCTGTTCATTGATAAAAAATTTCATGGAGCAGAACATCCTGGCATTGCAATTGATTACAATAATCTTGGTGTGACATATGATAGCAAAAGGGAGTACGAAAGAGCCATTAGTTACTATGAACAATCGCTTGTGATACTAAAGAAATATCTTCCTGCAAGTCATCCAAATATTCTTTCTTGTCAGAAAAATCTGGCTCTTGCCCAAGCCGCCCTTGACAAACAAAAAAAGAAAAAGCCCGGAAAGTAATTGAATTTCTCTTGGCAAAAACTAAAACAAACTTTTCCGGCTTCTTCCCCTCCCACCCAGGCCCAAGACACCCAGCAAGCTCCGGACAATTGTATTACCGGCAGTGCGGGTCATGCTTTTTACCACAGGGTTATCAAATATTGCTTTTTCTTTTGCAGTGGTTCTTTTCGCGGTTGTTTCTTCAGCCTGCTGTTGTTTCTGTTCTTCATTCTTTTTAGCGACGTCATTTAATTTATCAGTAAGCATCTCATAGAAACTTTGCTTCTTCCGGCATAATTCAACTATTTAAAAAAAAATTACTCAGAAATTTTAAAGTATGCGAATGTATTTAATACCGGAGAACCTCTACGGCTATTTTCCAGCCGGATCCTTCCCTGCGCCAGATGCGGAGATAATTCTCCGATTTATCATTGATAACAGTAGTTCCATAGGTATAGCCCATATCGGGAACCGCAGAACTGCCCATGCCGTTCATTGTATATTTAATACCCGCAGGAGTTGAGTCAATAATATTTTGCCGGTCTGTGGAATTAACAGCCGGTAAAGAACCATTCCTGTTCAATATACTTTCCCCGGATAGCCATGTTTTATATGCTTTTGCTTTTTTCTCAGCAAGCATTTGGTTGAAATCACTTTCTGCTGCTGCCAGTGGATGGAGATTCCCCAGGTATGTTTCAGGTTCCTTAGGCGCATCGATTATTCTAACATCCTCTATGGTATTAGCTGTTGTATTACTTACCCCAAGATCAACCAGGAATTTCCATTCGCCGTTTTTATTAATATGCCAAACCGTAATATATTGTCCCCGGGCTACTATTGTATCATCTTTAGTAGGCCGAACGGTCCATGGCCCGGTAGTATATCCAAAATCTCCGGAGGCGGATATTTCAGCATATTGCGGTTGCCAGTTCAGTACTGCTGCATTTTTTTCCCGTTTATTCCAGAATTCAGTTGCTTTCACGGGTTTCCCGTTATCAAACATGATACTGTTGCTGTCAATGAATTTTTGAAAAGCTTCCTTCGTGCTATGAGCAATTGACCAGGCTGCAAAATCTTTTTCTGCCTGTATAAGATTCCCGATCCCCTTTTGTGCAATGGCTGATTGAACAAACAGGAATAAAACAGCAGTGGTAAGTATTTTATTCATAATAGTAGTTAATGTTCCTCTTCCCCGTCGGGTATGAAGATGGCACAGTTTTTTATATATAGCAAAAGTAGAAAGCCGGGGGTTGAAACGGGTTGTTTTAACAAAATATTCATCCCGATTACTTGAACCCCTGAAATGCTTTACCTTTATTCGCCGTCAAACCCCCGCCTTACCCAACCTCACCCCTGCCCTCTCCATTAATGGAGAAGGAAAGTCGGAGACGGAAAGCCGGAGACGGATTTAATAACGAAGATTAAAACTTTTACAATGGACACGAAGAAACCTAAAATTTTGTTGTGCGAAGATGACCCGAACCTCGGAAGTGTTTTAAAGAATTACCTCGAACTGAACGATTACGATGTAACCCTGGAAAGAGATGGCCGTCTTGGCCTGGCTGCTTTTCAACGGGAAAAATTTGAACTCTGCCTGCTTGATGTAATGATGCCCAATATGGACGGCTTTACACTGGCTGAAGAAATACGGGATGTTGACCCGGACATACCTCTTTTCTTTATCAGCGCCAAAACAATGAAAGAAGATGTGATACAGGGATATAAACTCGGTGCCGATGATTATATCACCAAGCCTTTCGACAGCGAAGTATTGCTGCTGAAAATAAAAGCGATCCTGAAACGCAACGAAGAGCAGAACAGGGAAAGTGATAACAAAGAATTTGACCTGTCCACGTATCATTTCAACCCCCGGCTGCGCCAGTTAACGCATAGCGGCATCACCCAAACATTATCTCCAAAAGAAAATGAATTGCTGAAAATGCTGGCCGAACACCTGAATGACCTCTTGCCAAGAGAAGCCGCCCTGAAAAAAATATGGGGCAGCGATACTTATTTCAATGGACGCAGCATGGATGTATATATTGCCAAACTCCGCAAGTATTTAAAAGATGATCCGAAGATCGAGATCGTGAATATCCATGGTAATGGATTCAGGCTGGTGGTGCAGGAATGATTTGAAAATGAAATAATGTAATAATTTGAAAATGGGTGTCCTTCAATCAGGCGCCTATTTTTTTTAAGCGAATAATTCACCGGTGTTGCCTGATTTCTTTTTCCCAAGATGCTCATAAGCTTTTGCAGTTGCCTCTCTACCTCTTGGCGTACGTTGTAAGAAACCTTCCTGTATCAGAAATGGTTCATACACTTCTTCGATAGTGCCGGCTTCTTCACCAACGGCTGTTGCAATAGTAGTGAGTCCCACCGGGCCACCTTTGAATTTATCGATGATGGTGGAAAGGATTCGGTTGTCCATATCATCAAGCCCGTGTTCATCCACATTCAACGCTTTTAATGCATGTTGTGTGATCCCGAGATCGATCTGGCCGTCATTCAATACCTGTGCAAAATCCCTCACTCTTCGTAATAAACCGTTGGCAATTCTGGGTGTACCGCGGCTTCGTCTGCCGATCTCATGCACGGACTCTGTTGAAATATTTGTTCCAAGGATCCTGGCAGAACGGTGAATGATCGTATTAAGCACATCCGATGTATAATATTCCAGTCTTGATTTGATAGCAAAGCGGGATAACAAAGGTGCTGTGAGTAAACCGCTCCTGGTTGTTGCGCCGATCAGTGTAAATGGATTGAGTGTGATCTGTACGCTTCTTGCATTAGGCCCGCTGTCGATCATAATGTCTATCCGGTAATCTTCCATAGCGGCATATAAATATTCTTCCACCACTGTACTCAACCGGTGTATTTCATCAATGAATAAAACATCATTGGCTTCCAGGTTGGTCAGTAACCCTGCCAGGTCGCCTGGTTTTTCAATGACAGGGCCGGAGGTTTCTTTGATATTTACACCCATTTCATTGGCCACGATCCTTGACAAGGTTGTTTTACCCAAACCCGGGGGGCCATGAAATAAAATATGATCCAGTGCTTCTCCCCTCATTTTGGCGGCTTTGATAAATATTTTCAGGTTATCAATGATCTGTACCTGGCCGGAGAAATCAGCGATCTGCGCAGGACGGATATTGTTTTCGAATTCTTTATCCGCTGCGGTCAAATATTCTTTATCACTGCTTAAATTGGGATTAGCCATGAATTTTTTTCTTAATGTTGCTGTGAAAATTATTTATTTTAAAAAGTCACAGCGAACCTTTGATGAATTTTTTCATCCTTTGTTATGTAATTTACGGATGAAAAATTTCATGTCGGTTTGTAAAGCTAATTATTAATCATCAAAATTATTTTTATGAAAATCGGAGTACTGGGATCAGGGAATGTTGGCAGAGTGCTGGCATCTGCTTTTTTACAGGAAGGTCATGCTGTAATGCTTGGCACCCGCAACATTTCAAAAGAAGAAGTAATAACATGGCAAAATGAGAATACCACGGGCATATTGGGTTCCTTCCAGGAAACCGCCCAGTTTGGCGAGATCATTGTTTTGGCAGTAAGTGGCCTGGCCGTGGAAGATGCGATATCGCTGGCGGGTAAAGAATATTTTTTTGAAAAGACGGTGATCGATGCCACGAACCCGATCGCAACCGTGCCACCCGATAATGGTGTATTAAAATTTTTTACAACATTGGAAAATTCGCTGATGGAAAGGATCCAGCAGATCCTTCCGGATGCAAGGCTGGTAAAAGCCTTCAACAGTGTGGGCAATGCTTTTATGTATAAACCAAAATTTCCGGGAGGTATTCCCACTATGTTTATTTGCGGCAATGACGACGGAGCCAAAAAAACAGTAACAGATATCCTCACTTCATTTGGTTGGGAAACTGAAAACATGGGTAAGGCAGAAGCTGCAAGGGCCATCGAACCCTTGTGTATATTATGGTGTATCCCGGGATTTATCAGGAACCAATGGACACATGCCTTTAAATTATTAAAGATGTAATGCTATATATATTGGTTGAGCTGAAGGACCAGGTCAGGGTCGGGTGAGTTATTCAAATATTTTTCTTTTTCAGAATATTTACAAACACCCGGGTAATCGCCTTTCCATTCCCCGATCTCCCTGATCATTTGAAAATGAAGATGCGGAGGCCAGTGTCCATTCTCGGCGGGGATACCAAATTCTGCAAACACATCTCCTTTATTTACCCTGTCACCCTCAGCAATGTTTTTAATGGAACTCAGGCTTAAATGACCATATAATGTATAAAAGCTGGAACCACTAAGGGAGTGTGAAAGAATGATAGTAACTCCGTAATCGCCAAAATTATTATTGAAAGCAAAACTGTGAATGATGCCATCCAATGGCGCCATTACCTTTGTAAATGGCTTGCCCCAAATATCAGTGCCAAGATGCAGTCGCCGGGGTTCTTCATCCATTCCGACCGGATCAAAAACTTTACTGCGGCTATAAACTGTACGGTATTCATTATACCCGCCAATACCATACCGGGCTCCTGTTTCATGTAGTTTATGATTAATAAAAGAAATGAATGTTGGCACGGAGTCAAGGATATCATCAGTAATTTCTTTATTTGCCGGGGAAAAATCAAACGGGAGTAATTTATCCGTTGACGGATCAAACGGAATAACCCCTGAAAACTCTTTTTGATGATTTTTCAACAATGCTATTAATTCCCATGACTCCATTTGCCTGAAGTTACAAAGCAAAATTTATAAAAAAAGCATCCCGACTGTAAACGCCGGGATGCTTATATTGAAAAATAATTATTATCCTTTATCGCATGATCACAATATTAAAGCCTTTCTTCGAAGTCCTTATTCCATCGTCATAATAGAACACGACCAGATAAGTTCCGGAAGCAAGGTGAGACAGGTTGATCGGAATTACCCGTCCATATACAAGACCCGAATAAGTGGGTGTGACAAGCGTTTCCCTATTAGTAGCCGGGTTTGTAACTGCATTACCGATCATTAAATGACCAGTCATGTCATAAACCTTCATGCCGAGATAATTATACAATGTACTGTTCATCCTCACATTGAAGTGACCGTTATTCGGATTGGGATAAATTATCAAAGCATCCTTGGTAAGCAAGCGTTGTCTTTCCGGACAATCCACTACTCTAACAGATGTTGTATCACTGACCGTGCAACCAAAACTATTGGTAAACGTATAGGTAAGCACATAGGGTCCTCCAACCGCTGTTGCAGCAGGTACAAAATTAAATCCTGATACACCAATGCCTGACCATGTGCCTCCAACAGGTGTACCTACCAGCGGAACCAATGTATCACTGATACAAATCCTTTGGTTGAACAGATCTGTTGCAACCACTGCAGGGCTGGCATTAACGGTAAGTGTCGCAGCTCCGTTGGAAGTAGTAGTTTGACCGCAACTGTTTGTAATAATTACCCTAAAACGGGCATTATTTAATGAGACAGGTGCATTACCTACGGTCAATGTCGCCGTGAACACGCCATTATAGAAAGGACTTGCACTTGGCGATGCTGAGTTAGCCAGGTTTGTCCAGGTAACACCACCATCTGTGCTAATCTGCCATTGGAAAATAGTTGGAGGAGGAATACTACCAACTAATCCAACCGTGAATGTAGCTGTTGTCAGGCCACTGGCCGTGATGGCACAGATCGTTGCGTTGGCCGGCTGAGCGCTGATGATCGGAGCAGCTGCCACATTTAATACAACTGTATTAGAAGTTACTGGCGGCGGACAAGTTCCTGAAACCACTACATCATAGTTGCCTGCATTGGCAACAGTAACACCACCGATGGTTAATGTTGGACTGGTTGCACCTGAGATCTGGCCACCATTTACCAGGTTAACAGTATTTCTGCGCCACTGATAAGTAAGTCCGGCACCTGTTGCAACGACTGTATAGTTTACAG
>DATHDV010000257.1:0-6672 GCA_035318845.1 Chitinophagaceae bacterium | reverse complement strand
CATGAATAAGATACGCCACCGCTTCCGAACAACTGCGCATTTTGTCCATAGCAAATTGCACTGTCCGGTCCGGCATTTGATACAGGTACCGGAAGAGAGGGAACGATCACCGGCTTCACATCAGGGCAAGGCGATGTACCGACCACTGCTTTTATATAATAAGTTCCTGCAACCACTGCGGTAGGATTATTGCATGGTACCGTGGCCAACGCATCAAGCCAATAACTTAAAGTGAGTCCGGGTGCTGATCCTGCTGTTACAGAAGCATCGGTAATATTGGCTGATCCATCCGGCAGGCATACCGCCAATGGGTTATGAATTACTAATAATGGAGTACTTGATAGTACAAAATCTTTAACTACCTGTGTACCGCTGCAGGCCTGGTTAAGAAAAACTTTAAGGGTATAATTAACCCCGACGGTCAGACCCGTGAATACACCGGTAGTATTCGTGGCAACCTGCGTAGCGCCATCATACAAAACATAAGTAACCGTCGTTCCCACCGGGGGAACAGGACTTAGCGTTGCGGTAATACTGGCGTTGATACAATTCTGATCGATTGTTAATGAATACGTGGTGGCAGGACAATAAGAAGTAACATCTATGGAGGCTACAAATCCACCACCCGCGACATATAATAACCCCTTTGCATTATCATAGCTCATATCATACACGGCAGCAAGCGGGAATCCGGTAATAGTTATATCGGGTGCTGCTGCATCATCAAATGTGCTGCCATCAAACTTCAATACACTGATAATGCCATTGGTTGCGCCGATAAATACATTATTGCATTCATCTGCAAAAATCCCACCCCGCATAGCAATAGTGTTAGTGGGGTATGTTAATTTACCCGCGGTAGCGCCTGTAGCTTTGCTCATCGCCATCAGGTTCTTACCATCCCAATAGAATAAATAAGTAGAGTTTATTGCAAGCGTATTACTTGAATTATCCAATCCGGAAGTATAAGGTCTGTTTGCCGGCTCACGCAGAGCAAGAAAACCCGCAGCCCTTTGCCAGGCAATACTTGCCGATGTATACGGAGGCGGATGTTTATAAATGATATTATCGGGCTGAGTTCCGGTAACGGGAATTGAATAGATCGTGAACATATCATTTGACACAGGGTCGATCACAATATCAGAGATATCATTATGACCGCCCGATAAACCCGAGAGATTGGATGTTAAAGGAACAACTGCGGGTGGTGCCAGCACGGCCAGTTCATTATTGGCGCTGCCACCACCACCCGCTATCAATATTTCAGGATTACCGCCATTGCAGCTCCAGATCATTTTCCAGTCTTCCAAAAAATTACTGTTTGGCGTGCTGATATAGCCATCATAAAGCCCGTTCGTATTTAACCGCACCACTGAAAACCCGGTATTTGTCAAGCCCTGGCCTATGAAAATATTCCCGGTGCCTTTATCCACCACCCAACCACCATAAGGACCAAAACGCCAGGAAGGAGTAACTAAAACACCCGAAAAAGTCCATAACAAAACACCAGCAGGATCAAACTTTGCCAGTTTTTGAGCAGTATTATCGCCACCACCTGCTACATATATATTTCCATTGTAATCGAAGTCGATATCCCTGGCTATACCAGTATTAACCCCGGTGAGACTGCCGGTGTTGGAAATAAACGGGTCAATAGTTATTTCTTTTGTTATATCATAACTATCCGGCAATATAAAACCAACAATATTGTTTTTTACGCTGCAGGATGTGGAGATCTTTTTCCCATTGCTTTCTTTGCCTGAATAAAAACTAACAGGAGATGATTGATGAATGCTGCCAATATCTGAACGGATGGTCAGGTTCCCTTCCTGATCAGATCGCAGGGAGCGTACATCACCGCCATAACGCATTTTTACTGCTGCAACAGATGCACCTGGTCTGATCACTAAACTGAATTCGTATCCCGGCTTACCGGTCTTTATAAAAGAATACACCAGGTCAATCCCGGGATAAAGTTCTTTGTAAATGATCTTTTTAAATGCATGTGCTTTTTGCGGAAGCAAACCATAGACATGATAGGCCGTTTCCATTTCTTCTGCGATTATTTCCGGATGTGGATTTGCATTCAGCCACTCAATTGTAATATACTTTTCTGTAAATGTTGCTTGTTCTTCCCTTTCATCCCTCTCTCCTTTCTCCCGTCTTTCCATTTCCCTGTAAGCAAGTTGATTTTCTTTTCGCAGTAAATGTATCAGGCCCTTTGGAGTAAATAATACCGGTGCACCCATACCTTCATAGCCATACAAGATATTTCCCATTCTCTCGCAACCGGCATAAGACTTTCCATATTGACCAATGTTTTGAATATAATGTCCCCGAATGCCAAACATATCTGCGTCCGCGCCGGCTACCGGTAATACAGTACGATCAGTTGATTGTTTGCGAACAGGTGATGCAGAACCCGGGAGACCATTTTTTTGCCCGGCTGCAAAAAAATAATTCAGCAAAAGGATGTAAATAAAAGGGAATATCCTGGCATAGCAGTTCCTATTTGGTTCTCTCCTCAAATTCATGTGGCTTTTTTGATTGCCTTATAAATATATGAAATATCCAGCACGATATGCTACCCGTATAAAAACAGGTAAAATGCTGAATACACCGCGTTTTTGAAGGAATATAAGCCTAGTTTGATGAGATTTTTTAAAAAGGTTTGCCGTGGGTTTGCTTTATTAAAAATTTGATAAAGCCCGGAAAGGGTTTGATCATACTGATAAAAAGATTTGTGAGCCATTCGCCGCCAAAAAGTCTTTGTATCCTTCTTCCTGTTCTCAGTCGCCGGGCAAATTCCCGTTGCCATTGGAGGCTGTATTGTTTCTCCAGTTCATCCCTTGTTATATTACCCAGCAAAAAATTGTGAACATGGGCCGCCAGCATCTTACTGCCATGCAGGGCCATGCTCATACCATTTCCGCACAAAGGCGTGATCATACCTGCCGCATCACCCGTCATCAGCACATGATCCTCCACCTGCTTTTTTTTATCAAAACTTATTTGTGAAATAGTAACAGGTGATTCATATAAAAACTCACTTTCAGCAAATATTTTTTTCAGATGCGGGTTTTGTCCCAAAATAGTTTGCTCCATTGTTTTAATATCCCCCTTACTTTTTTGAAGATTGTCCGCTGTTGTCAGGTAGCATAAACAATATTTATCCTCTTCAATTTTTGAAATGCCGCAATACCCGTTTTTAAAATTGTGCAAAGCGATCGTATCCGCGGGGAAATTTGTTTTGATATGATACTTGATACCAATATAATTATTGAGTTTATTTTTAGCGGCCATGCTGAACGGCCTTTTCCATTTTATATCGATATTACTCCGCTTGCCATAACTGGCGCAGGCAATTTTTGCCTGGTAATTCTGTTGTGAAGTTTCAATGCTGAACCCGGTTGGACCCGGCACAATATCATTGACCTTTGTATTTTCTTTGATATGAACACCTGCCGCCTTTGCCAGTTGCATCAGCGTATGATCTAAGAGATAGCGGCTGATACCAAAGCCGCCCAGGGGTAATTTCTGTTTCAATATTTTTCCATTGACAGCCGATACCTGCAGTTGTGTGATCATGGGCAAATTCATCTTCTCTAACTCAACAGCAAGGCTTTTTAAAAAATCCCATGACTCCAGGCTGATATACTCACCACACACACGATGAAAAGGGTATTGCTCCTTCTCAAACAAAATAATGCTGTGTCCCTGTTTTGCTAATTGAATGGATAATGCAAGTCCGGCCAAGCCACCACCAACGATGGCTACATCATAGATCTCCGCTGCTCTTACAGGCGAAGCGGTGACATCTTCTTTTGTATTTATAACCGTTTGAATAATGTTATTTATTGCAAGTTATCAAATACCTGAAAGCCCATTTCCATTTTATGCTGTAGTTTTCGATCCCTGCTTTTTGAAATAATTGCTTCCAGTCATTTTTGGTGAAACCCCGGGCTACTGATATGCAGGCATCGTTCTTTGTCATATATGATCTGCTGAAGAACTTCGTGATGTATTTGATCAGGTAATAAGCCAGCCAATGACGATGCAGGTCATTGATAAAAAAACCTTTGCAGCTGTTTTGCCGGAGCCATTGCAACATGGGTACTAACTGTTCATCTGTAAAATGATGACAGAACAGTGATGAAAAAATAATATCCGGCTTATCATTTCCGAATTGAACAAGGGAATAATCACTGCATATCCATTGACAGGGAAGCTGCGGGTATTGTTGTTTTGCAAAAGCAATACAATCCGGGTTCAGATCAATACCCATAAAAGTAACAGGAACATTTTTTCTTGAACAATACTTGTGAATGGCAAAAAGATTATCGCCGCCGCCGCATCCAATTTCACAGACAACAAGATCTGATCCTTCTTTGATGAACGGCTGAACGCCTTTTAATGTAATGGCATGGCCCCCAAGCCGGGAGTTGATGATGTTCAGTTCTTTTAGATTTTGCGCTATATCCCCGAAAGGAATATCATCTGCATCCATCAGTTCTTTCTGATAACTGCGCTGGCGGAGGTTGATCATGCAGACAGGATAAAAGTTTCCGTTGTTAAGCCCGGCCCGAATGCAGCGCCGAAGATCTTATTGGTCCCCTTATTGTTCAACCCGTTCATTATTTTTTGCAATACAAACAGAACCGTCGGGGACGACATATTGCCGTAATCCTTTAATATGTCGTAGCTGGGTTGCAACTGCCCGTTGGTAAACCCAAGACCCTTGTGAACGGCTTCTAATATTTTTTTACCTCCCGGGTGTATGCACCAGTGAGTGATCGTTTCTTTATCGAGGCCGGCATCTGCCAATGCGCCCTGTACCAGTTCATTAAAATTTTCTTCCACCACATCGGCTACATAACTGCTCAGCGTCATCAAAAAACCCCTGGAAGAAAGTTCCCATGCCATATCCTGTTTTCCTTTTTGCACCACCAATGAATAAAAATGATCAATGGTCAATCCTTCCTGTTCTTCATCGCCTGTCACCAGCACGGCAGCAGCGCCATCTCCAAACAACATGCTGCTGGTAATATTATCCACTGTATTCTCTTTTTGAAAATGAAGTGTACATAATTCGACGCATACGATCAGTACGTTTGCATTTTTATCCGCTTTACAAAATGCATCGGCGATCTTCAATGCATGAACAGCTGCATAGCAACCCATGAAATTAACGGAGGTACGAAAGGTAGTTGCCGGTAGTTTCAGCAATTCCAGTAATTCAATATCAAGCCCCGGGGCACTCATACCCGTGCAGCTTACGGTGATGAGATGAGTAATTTTTTTCCCGGAAAAATTTTCAAGGCATTGGTTGATGGCCTGTAGTGATAAAGGAGCGGCCTCCCGCTGGAACCATTCCATCCTTTTCTCCAGCTTTGGAAAAGGCTCCAGGTTTTCAGTTGCAGGATAGAACTGCCATTGTGCAGCAGGCAGGCAATAATCGGGCACAACAGAATAGCGGGTATCGATGCCGCCCTGGCGGTAAAGAAATTTTAATTTTCGCCGATCATCTTCCTGTAAGGCATATACATTCTGCATAAAGCTCAGTATCTCCTCCTGCTTATGCCGGTGAACCGGAACCGCCGTGCCTATTGATAATATTTTACTCAAACCATCTCCAGATTAATAAGACAATAAATGCTGAATTCGTACAGGTAGAAGCCAGCCAGTTCATCATCATGGTATTCTTAAAATTAGCATTCTTCCTGTCCTTTTTGACTTGTAAGAACCATCGTATAAAATAAACGAAGATCGGCACAAAAAAGATGCTTACTACCGTTAATTTAATTCCTTCTCCCTTATGAATAAAAAATTGTGCCATAATTATCCAGGCCAACGTATACACAACGGCACAAAATATAAATGTCCCCGTATAACCAAGTTTGTAACTGATGCTGAAAACTCCGTCATCAAGGTCTTGCTGATGCTGGTAGATCTGTGTAAGCGGGTAAAAACCCCCGATCAATAAGGAGCATATCGCAATGCCCTGCCAGGGAACAAACAAACTGTTATCAAAGTTGCAGCCATAATAAACCAGCCAGAACGTTAGTCCACCCTGGATGATGATAACGACCAGGTAGCCGATGACCGGGAATTTTTTCAAACGGATACCCCGGTAACTATATGCTTTCGAAGCGCCGATGTACAATACTATCAATGCAGCAAACAACGGGCTTATAAAAAAACTCAACAGGATCGCGGCTGTATCTAATGCAATGGTTACATGGAATAGTTGTCTTGACGGTGGCGGCGGCTTTTCCAAACCACCGATGCTTTCGGTGTCCCTGTCCATATAACTATTGTAGCCATTACTGGCCGGGTAAACTAAAAAATGAAGGATAAAAAATACCAGGGCAGCATGGCTCCAATGAATATGCGGTACCTGTGCCAGTGCAAAGAAATACAAGGGCGATAAAAAAAGTGAGAAGGGTATCCGCAATAGTTTGATCGTGGATTGCGAAAGCATAGTTCGATTATTGTGACTCTAAGTTAGGATGAAAAAATATTCCGTATTAATACCTGGTATATTCGAGTGATTGCCGAGAAGATCATTCGATCCAAATGGAATAGGTTTGTTGCAGCGTTTTTAAAATCAGACATACACCTGGACAAGAAAGAAATTATTGAAGCTTGATCTTTTATGGAGCGGAGATAATT
>DATHDV010000256.1:0-8875 GCA_035318845.1 Chitinophagaceae bacterium | reverse complement strand
TTCTTTTCAGCATGACAAACAGTTTAATAGTATTAAATTGGATCAGGAGCTATCCAAAGGGTGGGAAACCTGCCTGCCGGTAGGCAAGGGACAGAAAAGTTACAAAATGATTTGATACTGCCAAATAAAATTTCTGCAGATGGCCCGTAATGGGGCTTAAATTAAAATTTCCTGTATGTCCCTGGTTTTGTTCAGGTGTTTTGGCTCCAATGTACTGTGTGCTACGTAGCATATGGGCGATGCAGTAATATTAGATGATAGGAGCGGAGTAGTATCTTTATCAAATGAAAATAAATGAAATAATTCTTTACCTCGAATCGCTGGCCCACCCATCCCTGCAGGAAAATTATGACAATGCCGGGCTTATCACCGGCGATCCGGGCTGGGAATGCAGCGGCATCATTTGTTCACTGGATGCAACTGACGAAGTGATGACAGAAGCTGTTGCAAAAAAATGTAACCTGGTTGTAGCGCATCATCCCATTATTTTCGGCGGATTAAAAAAGATCAACGGAAAAAATTACGTTGAAAAAACAATTATTACTGCCATTAAAAATGATATTGCCATCTATGCCATTCATACAAACATAGATAATGTGATAGAGGGTGTGAGCGGGAAAATGGCGAATATGCTGGGGTTGAAAAATATTTCCATCCTTTCGCCCAAAGAAAATACGTTGAAAAAACTTTTCACTTTTGCACCGGTCGATAAAGCAGAAGAGGTTCGTAATGCCATCTTCGCTGCCGGCGGCGGTCATATCGGTAACTATAGTGAATGCAGTTTTAATGCGGAAGGCATTGGCACTTTCAAAGCCGGGGAAGGAACCAACCCATATGTTGGAGAGATTGGCAGGCAGCACCAGGAAAAAGAAATTAAGATCGGGGTCATATTCCCATCATTTCTTGAAAAAAGAATTGTGGCGGCCATGAAAGCGGTCCATCCTTACGAAGAAGTGGCCTATGAAGTAATTTCTCTTTCCAACAGCGATCAGTCTATTGGATCAGGGGTTATCGGGGAATGGCCGGAAAGCATAAATGAAAAACAATTCTTAAGGAAAGTGAAGGAAGTTTTCAATACACCGCTGATACGGCATACTGCATTATTAAATAAAGCCATCAAAAGAGTAGCCCTCTGTGGTGGGGCCGGAAGTTTCCTGACTTCCAAAGCTTTAGCTGCCGGGGCAGATGCTTACATTACATCCGACATTAAGTATCATGAATTCTTTGATGCCAATAAAAGGATGATTCTTGCTGATATTGGTCATTATGAAAGCGAACAGTTCACGATCGACCTCCTCAAAGAAGGTTTAGAGGAAAAATTCCCTACCTTTGCCGTCCTTAAAACAGAGGTGAAAACCAACCCCGTTAACTATTTTCTGTGACACAGGTCTGAAAGAATTAATTGGGAAAAGTTCGATTGGGAAATTTCGAAATTTCCTAATTCCAAAATTTCAAAATCAATATTTAAATATGGCACACGTTAAAGAATTTTCAGTTGAAGAAAAATTGACATCGCTGGTTACTCTTCAAAAGATCGAGAGTAAACTGGATGAGATCCATATCCTAAAAGGTGAACTCCCGATGGAAGTGGCCGACCTGGAAGATGAGATCACCGGCTTGCATGCCCGGCAGACAAGGATCGAAGAAGAAATAAATGGAGTAACTGAATTTATTGAACAACGTAAAACGGCTATCAAAGACGCAGAAGCTCTTATTAAAAAATATGACAAACAGAGCAGCAACGTTAAAAATAACCGGGAATTTGAAGCTATCAACAAGGAGATCGAAATGCAGCAACTGGAAGTGAAGCTGGCTGAAAAGCATATTAAAGATGCAACCGATGAGATCTCGGAAAAAGCAGGAACCCTTGAAAAAGCTAAAAAGAATATAACTGCCAAAGAAAGTGTGCTGACAGGCAAGAAGGGGGAACTCGAAAAAATAATTATTGCTAACGAGAAAGAAGAAAAACATTATAATAAACTGGCTGCTGAAGCCAAACAGCATGTTGACGTTCGGCTGCTGGCCAGTTATGAAAAGATCCGCAAAAGTTACCGCAATGGACTGGCCGTGGTGCCGGTGGAAAGAGATGCCTGTGGTGGTTGTTTCAATGCCATCCCGCCTCAAAAGCAAAGCGAGATCAAACAACACAAAAAGATAATGATCTGCGAGAACTGCGGTCGCATCCTGGTTGATGAAGAACTGGCCGGGAAAGTGGAATTGAAATAAGAAATTTTCTTTTTTTATTTTCTCTCCCGTTTCAAACGGGAGAGTTTTTTATTTTATGGCATTCCCGAATTACAATTAATTTGCAGACACATCATGCTGCAAAAACTTTCCATACAGAATTACGCCATCATTGATGAACTGGAAATCGGATTTTCCAATAAACTCAATGTGATCACCGGTGAGACCGGGGCCGGCAAATCCATCATTGTCGGTGCCCTGGGATTGATACTGGGCGAAAGAGCTGATTCAACAGCATTGGTCAATAAAGAAAAAAAATGCATCGTGGAAGGAGTTTTTAACGAAGCCGGCAAAAAAGAGTTGAAAGAATATCTTGAAAAAAATGATTTTGATACCAACGACGAATTGGTGATCAGGAGAGAAATTGGCACCAATGGAAAGTCAAGAGCATTTATTAACGATACACCTGTTACACTTTCTCAATTAAATGAACTGAGTCGTTTATTGGTTGACCTGCATCAGCAATTTGATACATTGGAACTGACGCAGCATGATTTTCAACGGGAAGTGCTGGATGCCCTGGCTGGTCATGCCCCGGTACTGGATGACTACCATGTTATTTTCCGGCAATGGCAACAGGTAAAAAAAGAGCTGGAAGAATTAAAAGCAAAGAAACAACAGTTTGACAGGGAAACTGATTATAACCAGTTCCAATTTAAAGAACTGGAAGATGCAGGTTTCAAAGAAAATGAATTGGAGAATATTGACGGGGAACTGAAAATGCTCAGTAATGCGGAAGGCATCAAAACCACATTAAGTAAAGTATATTTTGAATTGAAAGAAAATGAAACCCCGGTCGTACAGCATTTGAAAACATTATTGAACCAATTGAATGCTTACTCATCCTATCACCCGGATCTGTCGGAGTTAGTTAAGCGGTTTCAATCTGCACAAATAGAACTGCAGGATATAGCCGATGAACTGGACCGCATCAACAGTCATGTAAATTATGATCCTCAAAAAATTGAGCAACTGACTGAACGGTTATCGCTCGGGTATAAGCTGCAAAAAAAACATGGGGTCAATTCCACCCATGAATTGATCGGGATCCAAAAACAACTGGAAGAGAAATTGCAGGCCGTTCTCCATATCGATGAGGTCATTCAGAAAAAGGGAAAAGAAAGCAACCGGCTATTTGCGGAAGCAACCAAGCTGGCTTCAACAATTTCTGATAACCGCAACAAACAGGTAAAACCATTGGAAGATAAGGTCAACAAACTTCTTGCACAGGTAGGCATGCCTAATGCTAAATTGAAGGTGGAAATAAAAACCGTTGAATTGAATTTATCCGGAAATGATTCAATTGAATTTTTATTTGATGCAAACAAAAGCGGACAGTATCAACCTGTTCGCAAAGTAGCCAGCGGTGGTGAACTTAGCCGTCTCATGCTTTGTATAAAATCATTGGTGGCGCAATCGATCGATCTGCCAACCCTCATCTTTGATGAGATTGATACCGGCATTTCCGGAGAGGCTGCGAGGCAGGTGGGGATCATTATGAAAAACCTGGCAGCCAAACGACAGGTCATCTCCATTACACATCAACCCCAGATCGCCGGCAAGGCAGATGCTCATTTCTTCGTGTATAAAGAAATTGTAAAAAACACAGTGAAAACAAATATCCGCCTGCTAACCCCTGACGAAAGAATAACCATTATCGCTAAAATGCTCAGCGGAGAAAAACCTACTGCTGCTGCTATAGAAAATGCAAGGGAGATGCTGATGAATTGATCTTAGATTTCAATCCTCGCTAAGGCATGGTGTAATTACTTCGGAAATACACGGGAAACCTGTTTCCTGCATGGTTGTTGTGATATACTTAACAGGAACGACGACGAACAAACAACTAAATCCAACTATATGAAAATGCGCAAACCACTTCTGTTTATGCAGTTATTGCTGATGCAGATATCTTTGTCAGCACAAACTACAACTCCTGTTGCCAAAACCGCAGAGACTGAAAAAGAAGTAATACGACTTACAAATAAATTAGTAGTATTTCCCAATCCGATAACGGAACAACTGACAGTGACCGGCCTGAATAAAGGAGAGTATGACAAAATAGTTGTGTATAATATGCAGGGAGCTCCGTTACTGAAGCAAACGATAAATGCTGAGACAGCGAGGATAGATGTAAGCTCATTAACCGAAGGTGTTTACCTGCTGGTACTGCATTCATCTGTTACTTTAAAAGAAAAGAATCTGAAATTCATCGTGAGAAAATAAAAATATCAGTATTCATATATTTTGCTTCCTGGTCATACATAGATCAACGGCCTGTTACATCTTCGGCAGGTGGAATTTTCCTGGTATAATGATCGCAATCATGTCCATGACATTTTTTACAGGGAACTTACTATAAACAGTAAGGTAGATATACCCGATTTTTTGGACAAATGGCCACAGGGCATAGTAATTTTAAGAATACTGGTTGTTTTTAGTTCTATTTTTATGCCTGTAGTATAAGAAATTCGATAAAGTCCATCATCCATCCAACATCCAACAGGTATGAAAAATCTTTTTGTCTTTTTCTGTCTTTGCTTTTCAGCAAAGGCCTTCGCATTAGACCCCAATCATTTTACCATTACAAGGATCAGCGCTCCTTTTTTTGTAGTAGATGGTAACAGTCCTGCTATAATTACCAAGGCTTATGTGGGCTTCGAGGTAAAGAATAACAGCAACAGCGCCACAACTTATTCGGGTCTTAAATTTACAATAACCTCCATCGGTACGTCTGTAGTGGGACAAGACTATGCACTGGTTACCCCGGTCAGTGGTATTATCAACGCAGGCACATTGGCGCCGGGCCAATCGAAGGTTTGTTACTACTATGTATCTTATCCTGCCAATGTAACCCCGCAGGCCACTTTCAATATACTGTTAAGTGATAATACAGCGAGTTCTAAAACCCAAAGCTTTGTTATCTACAACAGACACAGCATAAGCGCAAATGCCGGGGGCACAGCCACACAAACATTTACCAACCAGGATATCATCGGAGGACTTGTATACGATGATGTAACCTATGTAGTAGGTAATGTTCAGAATGGTGATGAAAGCGATTTCCAGGTAGCGGTATCAACAATGTTTGACCCTACGAAAGTCACCCTGCTCGGTACGCAAGTAATAGCCAGTGCTGTTCCGGGTATCCCGAATGGAGCTTCTGATTCTCTTTATTTCGTGACCGGTAACGGTACGAACGGAGCCTCGATTACCATCCGTTGGACATTCCGTATTGCCGCCACAAATTTTACCACTTATCTTTTACCCTGTGCAGGAGCCACGAGCGGATCAACCAATTATAAGTATGCATTGAACACCAGTTTGGGTTCAGGCTCCCCGATCACTATTTCTTCAACGGCGAACCCGCTTACTATTACTAAAACTTCTGATCATTCACTTTATAGTGTAAGTTCACCGGCTATTTTTACCATTACCATTCAAAATCCCGGGGCTTACGGAGTTACCATTGATAGAATAACGGATCAGTTGCCGGCTGGTTTCACCTTCCAATCATTTGATGCAGCAAGCCAGGTAACGGCTTCCAATTCTACTTCCGTTCCTTCGGCAGGCAACACCGGTACGATTATTTTTGATGGTGGCGTTTTATCAGGCGGCAACAATTCTTATTATATCGCTGCCGGTGGCAGTATCATTGTAAAATATACAGCCACTACTTGTCCTTCGCCTGCTTCCAACCTTGTTACCACCGCAAGGGATTATGTAAGTACGACAGAAGTTGGCAGCGCACAGAATACGGTATCCGTATCCTCCACTTTACCGGTTACACTGCTTTCCTTTAATGCAGGCTGGTTGAATGATCATGTGGAACTGAATTGGACAACTGCCAATGAAACCAACAGCTATAGTATTGAAATTGAAAAAAGCAATGGTAATTCCATGTTCAGTAAGATAGGACAGGTGTTTACTACCGGCGCATTGGGGGCAACAATATCTTATTCCTTTGTTGATTCTTTTCCCCTCGCAGGAACTAATCAATACCGTTTGAAACTGGTAGACCGCAATAACCAGTATAAATATAGTTCTGTTATTTCCCTGAATAAAAAACAGGCTGGCTTCAGCCTGCAGAATAGTTTCCCGAACCCTTTTATCAATGAACTGAATGTTCAGCTGCTGTCAGATAAAGTGCAGCCTGTGCAGTTGCAACTGATCGATGTGTCGGGAAAAATAGTTTTTAACCGCAGGGAAATATGTAACAGCGGAACCAGCAATATCGTTCTTGATAATCTTGCTGGCCTGCAGGCCGGTGTTTACCTGTTGAAGGTAATCACGGTTGAAGGTAGTTTTCAGCAACAGTTGATAAAGGTTCATTAACAATAATAATTTCAGGGTGTATAAGCCTGTAAGTTTTGCGGTTCAATGAACGGCCCGGTAAAACTTAAAGTGGTGAGAAATTAAATTTTTATTTATTCTCTTTTGCTTTTGGATTAAATATTCCGAGATTTAATCCGCCTATAGCAAACATTTCTTTTGGCTTGGTATAGGTAGAAGTATTTCCATCAAAGTTGCTACCAAATGTAAATTTGAACGTGAGAGCATCGCTTATTTTGTAGTCAATGCCCAAAGCTAGCCGGTATGTGTATTTTGATTTCATTGCTGCTGGCAGTTTAGAAGCCCACCTGCTTATAAATTCAAGCGAACCACTCCATTTATTGCTTGTAAACTGCCCTTTAACGCCGGCATCAAAATAATCTGCGATATCAATACTGTCTTTTTTATTATTGATAGTATACCGAACTACACCCATAAAGTCAAAAAGTGAAATGTCTTTGCCATCTTTTGAAGTGTTCCATCTCCAGGATGGTGTCAGCCACAATCCTAGTTTTGAGCTTTGCCACCCATTGAATTCATTATCCTGGAGAACGCTTGCATAACCAGCTCCGAATTCAAGCATAAAACCTTGCCTGGTCAGGGGTAAAACTTTGCTATTAATTTTTGACAAATAAAAAGTCTGTGCAAGGGATTCCTTCGCTACTTCGGTGTTCATTTGAGTGTTAAAAGCGGTAATATTAACAGCTAAAATGGTGTTACTTATAACTTTTGAAGTTAAATCCATACTTATTTCATCAATTATTTTGCTTGCATAACTATAAGGAAGACCATTGAAGCTCTGGTTCGATAATGCACCTTTTTTAAATGCTTCTGTAATAGAAATCAAACTGTCAAGCAATTCTTGCTGTGATTGAGGTTTTAGTTTTTTCATTTCTATTTTCTGGTAAAAAGTCCTTTTTATTTCGGATTCCATCCATTTTTTTAAATTGTTTACAACTTCATTGTCCGGTTTTGTATTTATTAAAACACATCTGATTCCAAGACCTAATCCTGTCCCGGGTTTTAATTTACCAAACACAACTGTATCAGATTCGGAAGTAGCAAAAGAAACAGAAAAAGATTTTCGGATATTATTAATTAAAGAATTGTTTTCATTTAAAATATAATCATACACATTAAACCGGCTTGACTTTTCATCCTCAGGTTTTACCACGTAAAAAGGCGTGATCTCCATTGCCACATTTGGTTTAAGTTTCCCATTTACGATCGAATTCTGTATCCCGGCTACGAATTGTTCGGGAGAGGAAGGTCGTTGAATATTATCAGGTTCAACACCTAAGATAACATAAGCCGGAGCTGAGTTTAATTTAAGTGATTCCACAGTCGGGAGTTGGGACTGTGATTCCAGCGTTATTATAATAGCAAAGAAAAAAATTATTGCTTTTTTCATAGTTCGAGTTTAAATTTTATGATACTATTAAAGTCAACAGGATTTTGATATTTGCTTTTCTTTTCAAATTCATCTATCAATTCATCCCCGGCTTCAATAATGAGTTTATATTTTACGATTGAAGGTTTACTATTATTAGTGTTTTGAAAATTGAACCTTGAAATATGGCTACGGGTATCTAACTCCGCACCATCAAGATTTTTTGCATACTCAAGTTTCAGGTCTTCAGGCTCAGGCGATGTTTGAGGAAAAAAATCTGAGCCATCAAGAAAAACATTATGCGATGCAGCGTATTTCCAGTCTTTGTCCTCCAGTTCAACACTAATCGTAAAGTATATTCTTGTATTTGCATACTCTTTGGGAATGACAAACTCTGTACTTACGGCAGGTTGGTCAACATAAATTGGGTTTTTATTTGCCATTTATTATTTTTTTTCGCCTACTCTAAATCCCTTTTCGGCTTCCGGGTATATTTGATTTGTTGTTGTTCCTTTCAGATTAAATCATTTGCTTATCAAAGATTATAAGCTTAATGGTCTTTTTCAATGTTCATTTCACCCATTCTCACCCCGTGTTTTAACGGGTATGCCAATAAAGCAAACCGCACAAATAAAATTGATGTATTACTAAGCAGGAACCTTAAGAGAGAGTTTTGATAAGGTTGAAGGAGATATCTGAAATAAATATAGAAATAAGGAATGAGAAAACAAAAAGCGATGCAGATTTATTTTAAAAAGAGAAAACCCTGTCTCCTTCGTCAAGCTCAGGATGACAGGGCTATATATTTTCATGGCATTAATCTCCTACGCACACATCTCCACCTTAAACGCCAAACTGAAATAATTAAAATAATCTCCTTTGCCAGGGTGTTGAGGACCGCCATTCCAC
>DATHDV010000255.1:0-14169 GCA_035318845.1 Chitinophagaceae bacterium | reverse complement strand
AGGTCGATCAGTGCTTTATCATTTACCAGCTTTAAACTGTCCAACACAAACTGCTGGTAAAAAACAGAATTTGTAAAATCTCCCAATGCTGTGCTGTTAAGTTGCGGGTTCTCCAACCTTACAATGGATGTATCAACAATGCCGGCCAGGTAATTCAGTGTAGCATGATCAAAATTGTATTGGATCTCCAGTTGCAAAGCATTCAGCAATTGCTGCTGCAACGTAACAACAAAGGCCAGGTAATCTACCTGCTTATATACATTATCCCTTGTCAGCTTTTTTAATATTTCTTCTTCTCTTTTCAGCATTTCATTCATATGATTGCTGAAATCCAGCTGTAACTGTTCTCCATAAGTAGTGATGTATTGATCGATCACCGCTTTCCGGAGATCCTGTTGAGATATTTTGTTGGTATTTGTGGCAGACAAGCCCTGTATATTCAGCGAAGCTACCCGGGAAGCAATGGTCTTGCTGCTTAAAAATGATTTGCTGACCTGTATCAATGCTGTCAGCTGCTGCTTGTTAGTGATCGCTTCATCATAACCCCACCCGCCGATCACAGGGGCAAGCAACCCATTCCCGATACCATTTACCTGTGGCCGGAGGGCTGCGTGGATAAGCTGGCTATCCAGGCGCAACGAAAGTAGCTGGTTTTGAAAATCCACCAGCAAGGGACTGTTGGTAAGAGCCTGGTTAACGTAATAATCAAGATTATTCTTCTGCCCAAATGAAGCAGTAACGACCTGTATGAAAAAAAATAAAGAGAGAAGCTTTTTCATTGCCTGGTTTTTAGATCCATGCTGCTTTTCTTATTACTGGCCAACCACCAATACCTGGAAAGTACCCGGGATCATTTTCGGTCTTCCTTTTTGATTGGGATCCATAGGTTCAAATTCGGCAGTGGGCAGATAGATTAAATGCGTTTGCTGATCCACCACAATAGTTCTTGCTCCTCTTTTAGTAGCAATATTTGCAACCCATTCAAATTTATCCGCTGCTTTTTCATGATATACCGATAAAGTGCCTTCGCCGTTTGAAGTAAAAATATTTTTTGTGCCGGCATCGAAACCTGCACCGTCACAACCATCACCAATGGGAAGTGTTTCAATTACCTTGCCGGTTCCTGCATCAACAATAGCCAATAATTTATTACCACATCCGGCAAACAACCTGTTGGTTGTTTTATCAAAAGCCAGGCCAGTTGGCTCTTCGGCGGGTGCAAGGGGCCAATGAGCTTCTACAGACCATGTTTTCAGGTCCACCAGCACTATCTCGTTTTTGTCTTCGATGTTTACATACAATTTCCCTGCACCGTTTGAAACGGCGGTCTCAGGTTTTCCTCCCACGTCAATACTGTCAAGTAATTTATTAGTGATGGGATCAATAATACTCAGGTTCTTGCCGCGGCCATTGCAGGTGATGATCTTTTTGGTAAAAGGTTCATATAGGATGGCATCAGGGTTAGCACCTGTTGGAATTTGTGTGATCACGGCATTGGTAGTCAGGTCAAACACCGTTACATTATTTAATCGACCGTTGCTGGTAAAACCTTTGTTCTGTGATTGATCAAAGGCAATGCCATGAACACCGGTTGTATTTTCAATCACGCCGACAGAATCACCTGTGACCAGGTTTAAAATATTTACCTGTGCGCTATGAGAAACATAGAGACGGTTATTTCCGGGGCCAATGGCAATATAATCCCAGCCGCCGGCACTCTGGATATGAAAGGTCTTAAGAATATGAAAATCCTTTTGTGCCCTAACATTGGTGCATACTGCAATGGCAAAAAGTATTATTGAAAGAGCAATTGATTTTTTCATGATCTTCTTATTTATTTTAATGAACAAATTTAAACGCAGACACGGGTAACGACACCTGCGTTTATTTAAATTTATTTTTCCAAACTGCCGCTCGGGCTCAACTCCAGTTCTTTCTTTTTACCCTTCACAGTAATATTTACTTCGTAAAGTATTTTACCGCCAGGCTTTTCAATTCTTTCCGTTCTTCCATAAACTGCTCCCGGGTATTTTGTGTTCACAGCATCGCTAACTGTTAGCGGAAGTTCAGCTACAGGAATAGTTGTTTCTGTTTCTACCCAGCTGCCATCCAACTTAAAATTAGCAGATACTGCATTGTTGTTGAAATTAAATTCAGCTTCATATTCCTTTGCATTTTCCTTTCCCCATTTGATAGCAGTGGCACCGGGAAATTTAGAATTAAAAGCTATTTTGACAGGGGCCGGAAGGTCCTTTTCGTTTACTTTTTGGGAGCAACCCGTTGTCGCAAAACAAACGATAAGAAAAGCTAACGCTAATAATGATTTCATAAAATTAATTTTCGTAAACATAGAGGGGGATACTGAATAAAAACTGATTTTTTAGTTTCAGAAAACAACAGAGAAGCAGTGTGATCCTTCCCTGAATTCATACTGTAGCAAAAATCCGTAATGATCGCAGATCTGTTTGGCAATGGCAAGACCCAGGCCTGTCCCATCTGAATATTCGGATTTCCAAAACCTGTCGAATATCCGGTCCCCCGCTAATGCCTGCACACCCGGGTTGCTGATCGTAAACGTGTTTTTACCAGACCAAAGCCGGATCCTTTCCTGCCTGGCAGAATGTTTAATGGCATTAACAACCAGGTTAGCGATCAGGGTATTTGCCAGTTGACGATTGATGTTCACTTTCAGCTCACTGACCTCATTGGATATTGTTAAGTTTTTTTCGCCAATCCATTCGTCGAGTTCCAGTATAATATTTTTTGTAATAACCAGGATATCTACTTCCTGTTTTTCGGAGAACTGATTATTCTCGATCCTTGCCAGTAGTAAAAGGGATTGGCTCAGTTTTGACATCTTATCGACCGCATCGTAAATGACCTGCAGGTCCTGGAGATTTTTTTCGTTAAGAGCAGGGTCCTGGATCAATATATCCAGTTTGGAATTAACCACAGCGAGAGGCGTTTGCATTTCGTGAGAAGCATGATCAATAAAATGCTTAAGAGAAAGGTAATCCTTGACCACCCTCTCCGTCATCATCGAAATATTTTCATTGAGCTCATTGAATTCATGTATGACCGTTTTTTCAGTTTTAATAGCAGAGGGGGCATTAAGATCAAAGTTCTTGATCGAAGAAAGCGTTGCCTGGAATGGCTTCCATAATCTTTTTACCAGGAACCTGTTAGCGAAAAACAACAGCATACTTAATAAAATGATCAGGCCGAGGGTGATAAGCAGGATAACAGCAATTATTTTTTCAGTATCCTCCTGTGACTTAGTTACGGATGCAACATAATACTGCCCATTTGCTTCAACGGTGAAAACTAATTGACGGCTCAGCTCACTCTCTTTTTCTTCAGCATTATACAACGTCAGTGTCCTTAGTCTTTGCGGAAAAAATTTGTCTGATCCTTTAAATTCTATTCGTTGATCTTTATAGGTAGTTGCCGGGGGCAATGCATGATTGGTTTTGATAAAATCCCGTATTTCCGCCTGCTCTACACGGAGTGTTTCATCCAATTGGTCTTTGAGTACATAATTCAGGAGGAAATAATACCCCGCGCCTGCGATCAGCAAAACGAGAACAGAAGATGCAATGGAGATCTTATTGTATTGGGCCTGCAGTCTCATTGATCCGTTAATTTATAACCCATTCCATACAGGGACCTGATATAATCGCCACAGCCTTTTTCATGCAGTTTTTTCCGCAGGTTCTTGATATGGGTATAAATAATATCAGCACTCTCGCCGGTTCCCATTTCCTGGTTCCAAAGATGGGAGATCAGTGCATTTTTAGAGATGACCCTGCGTTGGTTAGAAAGAAAATAAAGTAATAGTTCATATTCTTTACGGGTCAGCTCAACAGGATCTTTTCTCACCAGAACTTCTTTGGCAAGCGTGTCCATAAAAATTTCATTGAAACGGATAACGTTATTCCCGTTGTACATTTTGCGGCGGATAATGGCATTGATCCTTGCTGCCAGTTCTGATAAATGAAATGGTTTTACCAGGTAATCATCGGCGCCGAGCCGCAACCCGCTGATGCGGTCGTCTATTGAATTCTTGGCAGAAATAATAATGACGCCGTCCGCTTTTTTATTATTCTTCAATTCTTTCAAGATCTGCATACCCGAGCCACCCGGGAGTGTAATGTCTAATGCGATGCATTCATAGTCTGATGTTTCGATCTTATCAAGCGCCTGTTTAAAATCAAAAGCTACTTCACAAGTATAATTTTCATTCTTTAAATAGGAAGCTATACTTAATGCCAGTTCTTTCTCATCTTCAATGATCAATAATTTCATAAACTGAAAACTACCAATTTTTTTGCAATACCATCTACAAAACCCTTCTCCAGAATTCCTTTAGATTTCACGGATAGCTTGTGCAACGGATGACCGGCAGAGATGCAGTTAAAATTTATTCTCAAACCTAAACAAAACGAAATGGATGTCCGTAAGATCTCCCTCTTCATTGTTCTTTCTTTTACAGTATTGTTCAGGGCAGAAACGCTGAATGCACAAAAACATGCCGATAATGATACCAATTATTACGAAACATATTGGCATCATGTAACGGCGAGACTTTATATGGCCCAGAAATATACTCACTTTACTATGCCTTCATCAGGCAGTACAAATGATCTTCAATATGTAGCTAACCCAAAGTTGAACCTCGGTATTGGTGTTACCTGGCATAATCTTTCGCTTAACGTATTCTATGGACTCGCTTACCTGAATAACAAGGATACAGTGAAGGGAAAAACAAAGGGTCTTGACCTGCAACTTCATTTGTTTCCCCGTAAATGGGTCATTGACCTGTTTGTAGTGATGCCAAAAGGATTTCACTTAAATCCAAAAGGGTTTGCATCCGTTGATCCCAATAAATACTATTACAGGGATAGTGTGAAAGAAAGAATATTTGGCTTCTCTGTCCTTCGCCTGCCTAATAAGAACAAATTCTCTTACCGGGCAGCATTGCAACAGAATGAATGGCAAAAGAAATCAGCCGGTTCCCTGCTTTATGGAATGCATGCATATTATATCATCATGGAGTCAAGTAATGCAGACAGCTTGCTGGTCCCCAAAATGGTTGAGGGTTCATTTCCTAAGTTGGCCGGTATAACTGAAACCAGGTTTATTACGATCGGTCCCGGGGTAGGTTATGCTTACACACTGGTGATACAGAAACATTTTTTTATCATGGGCTCAATGGTCCTGCATCTTGATCTCAACCTGATGACAGAAGAACATGGCGAAACTGATTGGAGAAAAAACACAGCTCTTGCTGCTGCAGTTGTTTATAAGGGCGCCATCGGTTACAATAGCCCCAACTGGGCCTTTAGCGCTTCTGTTGCAGGAAACAATTTCTGGGGAAAGGGCGTTTCAACCCAGAAATACAGTATCATGGGAGGGCAGTTACGTTTTGCCCTGACCAAAAAAATAGGACTAAAAAAATAACATAGGAGGCGAGAAAAGATCTCAAGAGGGTCGCAGTAAAAACAAATTGCAGAAATAAAATAATTTATTTCCCCAGCAATTGCTGTGAAGTGGTATTGGATAATTCAACTTTTTTTTCTGCGGCCAGGTCATCAAAATTCACTTCCACCCGCAATGCTTTTAAACCGATCACACCCTGCAACTCTTCCAGGTCATGTTTTTCAATGCCGGGCTTCAGCAGGTTTTGGCTTTGAAGAAACTCAATATACTCCGTGTATTCAGCAGCATCTTTACCTTGCGAATACACAATAGCGATTTTACCCGGTTGCGTCAACCGTTCATTTGTTTCTTTAATACGGACCTTATCAATACGTTTTTTTACAATTTCATAGCGGGTATTGTAGGCACCATCCACATCAAATTTTCTTTCTTCGGTCCGGAAGCTGATGGAAAGTGGCTGGCTGTGCGCCAGTATCAATTGTGTGGTACGCAGCCGGTGACTTAATTCTTCTTCCAGTTTATATGTTATCCTGGCTGCTTTGGTCAGCACGGTCAATTGCCACATCTTCATATTCCGCAGGTAGATATCATCAAATTTTTTACGGGGAGTGATGGATTGTCCCATGTGAATATTGAATTCAAGGCCATCCGTAATAAAACGTTCAAAGTAATGAGGATATAATTGTTGTGCTTCCTTCTGTTCTTTGTCAATAAAATTGGCCAGCGTATCATTGATGCGTGAAATGCTCTGCTCATATTCCTTGCGGTGATGGTACAGTACACCGAGTTGGGGATCCAGCGAAGCAAAATAATGCTCAACTTCATTTTTAATGAAGGGTTGAGTACTGTGCAGGTGATTGAATACAGAAGTGACCTGGCCCTGCATAAAATCATGAATGCTCAACTCTTCTTCTGACTGCAATACATCTGCTGCTGCTGCAATATGCTTTTCAATTTTAAATTCTATTTCCTGTAAAAGCGGGAATGGCGTATCAGCCTGTGCTTTCCTTACTACTTTCAGTGCCAGTTCCAGTTGTTCAATAATATCAGCCTGTATGGATTGTGATCTTTCCGTGGAAGAATTACGGATATCAACAGATCCGAAGAGGGGATATACATCGCTGAAGGCGATGCGTTCAATCTTTGCTTCCGGGTTCCCATGCTTGTTTACTATATAGTTCAGCGCTGCTTCGGTAAATCTCCATTCAACAGCAGGCTGCACGGCAGTAAATTTTTTCTTGATAATATTATCCACCTGGTTATTGAGCTGGTCAAGATTTTTTTCCAGCCCAAGGGTAAATAAGTGGATCGCTGCTTCGATCTTACTTACATGAACGGGTTTTAACTGACCGGGAACTTTAGAAATAACTTCCAAAATACCAATAAGTCCATCCTGCTGTTTCAGCGGGCATAGAATAATGCTGCGGGCGCCCTCTTTAAAATAATACTGGAGGCACTGCACATTACCCAATAGTTGTTCGGTCAGGGTTTCATATAAAACAGGCTGGTCATTATCCCGGAAAAGCAGTTTACAGTAATCACTTATTTCATCTTTGTCAGCAGTGGAGTGAAAATGACGGAATAAAATACTGTTGGTATTGTGCAGGTCTGAATAGACATAGTGACCATTTATTTTAAAAAATGGTGTAATGCCAATACCCAGGTCTTTCAAACCTATCAGGCATTGAACATAGTTTTCCAGTTCGGTATAAGTAGAAGCATCCGAGAAGGTGCTGTCATCGATCAGCTTGTTTTTGATCTTGCCAATGACCTCCTGTTCTGTTACATCGTTTACCCGGATGACCGATACACCTTCAAAGAAAAACTTCTCCAGTGGAACCAGTTTCATCATCTGGGCAATGGACATAATGCTATTGCTGTGATTATCCACAATACTGTCGGGCATGGCGGGCATTTCTCCAACAGGTTTTACATCAATGAAACGACCATCTATCCTGTACTCCATGTACCGGGTAAGACCCGTTTCCTTATCATGATAAGAATAAACAAAGGACCCGGAGTCAGAGCTGACGTAGCCGAGGTATTTTTTAAGAACAAGGCCAAAGGCAAAATGCAACCTTTCCTTGTTCAGGGCTTCTTTGCTTTCAATAGAGGGGATCTCTATTTGATTGGTGCCGGGCTTCAGCATTTTTTCCTGGAATAATGGGGAAGCATATACCGCATCATATTTAAAAGGAAATGAAACGCCGTACATATAATTAGCAGTGGTTGGAGGGAATACGGCTGATAATAATTCCTGTATTAATTCTGTATAGGGTTGTATAACGGACAGGTCTGTTATGGTGTCCATCAGTTCCGGGTGCGATTCAAATTCTTTTACCACATCCCCGTACAATCTTTGCATGCCCGGGTTGCCTTCGGTGATATTTTTTTTCAAAGCATTGACCAACGGCCTGAAGGAAAGGTGACTGTTGAATAACGACTCTGAAAAATGTAAGACTCCATCTTGCATAATTGTAACTGTTTAAGTTTTGCTTCACAGGTACCGGGCTTGATATCGAAGAAAAGCATCTCTGTAAAGTTACTAAATAAGGATTGTTCTGCACAGTTTCTCCTGCAAGGAGATATAAAGACAAACCCACCCTGGTATACCTGGGTGGGTTTGTAAAAAATATGATCTTGTTTATCTTCTTTGCCTGCCCAGCATGAACCCAACCTTAAGCTCGATGGTAAAATAAGAATCTTTATCCTTGGGATTACCACGCTGGATATTTTCAAAAAAAGTAAGATCACCCGGGTTTAATTCATTTGTCCTGTTATATAATTGCTGGGCGATAGCAGCCTGGTTTGCTGTGAGATAATTATAAAACAATGTTGGATCAATATAATCCACCTGGCTGGCATCGTCTAAATAATCGGTGGTGAGAAAACGGTGAACAAATTCAAGCCGGGCATTGAACACAGAATTGATCTCATATTTTACACCAAAGCCTGCGATGAAATTGATCTGGGTAAGCTGATATGTTTTACGATCGGGATATTCGGCGAAACCCTGTCCTTCGGTATGCAGCGGTTGGAGAGAATACCACTGGCCATTTAATTTTGCCTGCGGGTCAAAAGAATAGACGCTGGCCCCGACTACAATATAAGGCGAAATCGCTGGCGGTTCCTCATCTTCATAGCTCTTAAAGAATAAAGGATGGACCTCCACGCCCAGTTGAAATTCACTGATCTTGCTTTTGAAACTTAAATTACGTTCATAGCGGCCATAGGTGGAAGAGGCAACACTTTTCAAAATGCTGTCATATCCAACTACCTGCCCGAAAGTTCCTTCCAGGCGAACGCCGAGGACATTATTATACATAGCCATCAGGTAAAGACCATAGCTCGGCCGGATGGTTTTAATGCGCAGGTCTTTTATGAATTTTTTGCCAACACCTCTTTTGCCACCCAGGTCGGTTAATGAATTCATGATGCCAAAAGTGCCGCCGATCTCAAACACTACCGGGTTGTCGTAGTATTTGCTGTTGTAATAGTAGTAGTTCTGAGCTTTCAGGGGTTGACTAAACACCACAGAGCATATCAGCACGGTCAACAGAAACTTTCTCATCCTCAAACAATTTTTTTGCGTTTAATAAATAGTTTTTGTCAGAGGGGTTGGATCGGGAGGAAAGGTTTACGAAAAATGAAGGGTAAAAATATAGAATATACAGAACTGGCAAAGTTTAAATTATTGTATTTGTGAAAAGTATTTACAAGCAACTTTTATCCCACATTCCTCGCATTTTGGGTTTCTTGCAATGCAGATATAACGGCCATGTAATATCAGCCAGTGATGGGCTTTATGGATCAGTTCAACCGGAATATTCTTTACCAGTTCCTTCTCTACTTCATAAGGAGTTTTAGCTGTTTGGGGAACCAGGCCGATTCTTTTACTCACCCTGAAAACATGCGTATCCACGGCCATGTTGGGTTGCCGGTCAATAACAGAAGTTACTACATTAGCCGTCTTTCTTCCCACACCCGGAAGCTGAGTTAATTCATCAACCGTCATGGGGATCTTGCCATTGAATTTCTCCATGACCTTATTGGCCATCCCGATCAAATGTTTGGTTTTATTATTGGGATAAGAAATGCTTTTGATCAATGGAAACAGTTCATCAAAAGTTGCTTTGCTCAACGATCGCACATCAGGATATTTTTTAAAAATGGCCGGCGTGGTCATGTTCACCCTTTTATCAGTGCATTGGGCAGAAAGAACAGTAGCAACCAATAGTTCATAAGGGTCCTCAAATTCCAGTTCTGTTTCTGCTACGGGCATATGCTGCTGAAAATAATCAATGACAAAAGCATATCGTTCTTTACGGGTCATGCTGCAAGATAAAGTGAATGGTAAATCCTCCTTCATTAAAACTACAGAAGGAAAATAAAAAAGCACCCCTTTTCAGAGATGCTAAGTAATTTTTTAACTGAGGTAACCTGTTATTGTACTTCTTCTGCGGCCTGTGCCTTTGCATGGTTAAGCACATTCAGCACAATTTCTGTTCTGGGTGAGACAGTGATCTTGTCGAGCCGTTCCATGGATACTTTGAGAACATTTAATTTCTCACGAAGCGTCCATTCGTTTTTTAATGCTGTTTCAATTGCTGCTGTCTTTTTAGCAGAGGTTTCTTTGTATAAATACAATAAAAGATCCTCGGGAGTAAAGTTGGTCATTGGCAATCCTGTTAAAGTGTCCGGTAAAATTGATGTCCTTGAAATTTAAAAATCGAAATGTCCGCATTATTAACGGGTGCAGCTGTGCGTTATTGTGCAAAATTGCTTAATTCTTGGGTTTATCGGATTTTTCCGGTACCAGGAATAGCTCTTCATTGTCCCGTTTCATCAGGTATTTCTCACGGGCAAGCTTTTCTACTGCGGCAGGATTGGTCTTAAGTGCTTCTAATTCTTTGCGTTCGGCGGCAATTTGAGTGGTATAATATCTTTTGCTTTGTTGTAATTTTCTTAACTCTTTCAGGCGTCCATTCTGCGTGAAGAAATCATTCTTATCCAAAAAAAGAATAATAACGCAAAATGCCGCAAAGGAAATAAAGTATTTGTTTTTAAGCCAGGCAGGCAGGTGGGTTAGTAATCGCATAGGTTAGAAATTTGATGTTTGATGCTGGATGTTTGAGGTTAATGAACATCGAACCTCATACTTCCAACCTCCAACAATTAATGACCAAATTTAATCTTTCCTTTCGGATATACAGCAGAGGCGCCCAATAATTCTTCAATTCTTATCAACTGGTTATACTTGGCCATACGGTCAGATCTTGAGGCACTCCCTGTTTTTATTTGCCCGCAATTAAGCGCTACTGCTAAATCAGCAATAGTGGCGTCTTCCGTTTCGCCGCTGCGATGACTCATGATAGTATTATATCCATTATGTTGTGCCAATGTAACTGCATTGATTGTTTCTGTTATAGTTCCGATCTGGTTTACTTTTACCAGCAATGCATTGGCAATCCCTTTTTCAATCCCTTCCTGTAATCTTGTTACATTGGTTACAAACAGGTCATCGCCTACCAACTGTATTTTGCTGCCCAATTTATCCGTCATTAGTTTCCATCCTTTCCAATCATCTTCCGCCATACCGTCTTCGATGGAAACAATTGGATAATTTTTTACCCAGTTGGCCCAATAATCAACCATCTTCTCACTGCTTAATTTCTTACCGTCCGATTTGTGAAAATGATATATTTTTTTAACCCGGTCATACATTTCACTTACTGCGGGATCCATAGCAATACACACTTCTGTTCCGGCTTTAAATCCTGCCGCTTTAATAGCTGTCATCACTGTATCAATCGCTTCTTCATTGCTTTGAATATCCGGCGCAAAACCGCCTTCATCGCCCACATTGGTGCTGTAACCTTTTTTCTTCAGCACTGTTTTCAGGGCATGAAAAATTTCAACGCCCCATCTCAATCCCTCACTGAAAGTAGATGCGCCAACAGGCATCACCATAAATTCCTGGAAATCTATTTTATTATCTGCATGGGCACCCCCATTCAGGATATTCATCATGGGTATCGGCAATGTCTTTGCATTGGTGCCGCCGATATAACGGTACAGCGGTAATGACGCTTCTTCCGCAGCCGCTTTGGCAACGGCCATACTTACTGCTAAAATTGCATTGGCACCCAGCTTTCCTTTGTTAGCTGTGCCGTCCAATTGTATCATCATTTCATCGATGCCTGTCTGGTCGGCCACATCATACCCTAATAAAGCCGGAACAATAATATCATTTATATTTTCCACTGCTTTTAGTACACCTTTGCCCCCATATTTTTTCTTATCGTCATCACGTAATTCTACGGCTTCATGTATGCCGGTGCTGGCCCCGCTGGGAACAGCAGCCCGACCCATGGCGCCTTCATCGGTTATTACATCCACTTCTACGGTTGGGTTTCCTCTTGAATCTAAGATCTGGCGGGCAAAAATTTCATCGATATAGCTCATGGTTGGTTTTCTTTTATTGTTTGGTTTGTTGAAGTGTTTAAACGGCTTCTTTTGCGGGATGCATTCGTAATGATCATAAACAGACCACTTACCCCGACTGCAAACAGGATGAGGGAATTCGTTTTTGATCTCCTGATCTTTTGAAGCGCTTCTTCCGCATTATATCCCTGTGTTGCCAATTTTTCAGCTTTTGCGATTTCTTCATACTGGTTTATCCGGCCTTTCATATAATTCCATCCGCCAAAAACAACAAGGGAAGAGCTTGCTAAAAAACAGAGAGCTATTAATAGATCCTTGACTGTCATTTTTTTGATAATACCGGGAAGAAACAGTTCGATGATAATATGCAAAGAAACAATGTTTTTATGAAAAGGGAAGAAGGGGATATTAAGGGGTACAGCAAAGGGTAGAAAGTTTCAAAACGGGCTCGCAAAAACTGTAGTATCTTTCGGAATTAAAAATGCCGGAAAATAACTTTTTTTGAATAAGTTTGACATGAATTTGCTATGGGCCGTGAGTTTATAAAATACCTCTTTTTTGTTTTGCTGACCGGTAGTTCTTTTACTGCTGTAAAAGCACAGGTGGGATTATGCCCCTCTAATCTTGATATTGAGCAAGGAGATTTTTCAGGATGGGAATGCAGATATGGGAGCGCAACTAACCCGTTAGGTTCTCCGCTGCCAAATATCGGATTACAGCCCGGAAGACATACCATTATTACTGCAGCTACTGCAGGGATCGACCCCTATGGTTTATTTCCTGAAATGTGTCCTAATGGAAGTGGTTATTGTGTGAAATTGGGAAATCATCAAACCGGCACACAGGCAGAAAGTATTTCATATACCTATACTATCCCCGCTACCCTTACCAATTTTTCCATGTTATTTTATTATGCGGTTGTCATTGAGAGTCCGGGGCACACCTATTCCAACCAACCGAGGTTCCAGGCAAGGATTATTGATGTTTCTACCAATAGAATTATCCCATGTGTGGATTTTAATTTTATTGCTGACAGTACTCCCGGCGGATTCCGGACATCGGTAACACCCGGCAATTTAGGCAGCCCTGTCTTATATAAGGACTGGACACCTATCAGCGTTAATTTGAATGCTTATATTGGAAAAACCATCATGCTGGAATTTATTACCAGGGATTGCCTACAGGGCGGTCATGCCGGATATGCATATGTGGATGTAAGTACGGTTTGCAATGGCGCCATCCAGGGAAGTACGGTTTGTGTTGGTGACACATCAACCACCCTGTCTGCTCCTTTTGGCTTTCAAAGCTATACATGGTATTCCGATATTACATTCAGTACTATTATTTCCACTTCGCAAACTGTGTCATTCAACCCGCCGCCACTGGTGGGTACTGTTTTCCCGGTGATCGTTGAGCCTTACCCCGGTTTTGGTTGCAGGGATACTTTATACGCTACTATTAATGTGTCTCCCAAACCTGTTTCCGTTGCCGGGCCCGACCTTAGTATTTGTGAGGGCCAGCAAGTTCAGATCGGTGGCCCGTCCACCCCCGGCTATATCTATTTATGGACACCGGCAGGGCAGGTATCAAGTCCAATTGTATCCAATCCATTCGCATGGAATGTTGGGCCTCCAACAGAGTTTATTGTAAAGACCACAGATCTTTTGACCGGTTGCGTTTCCCAGGACTCAGCAATTATCTCGTCCTTTTTTGTAGATACATCATTGATGGTTACAGGTAAAAAAGTTTATTGTGGCGGCGATCCTGCAGCAGGGATATTATCAGTAAACGCTACTGTATCGGCTGTACAATGGTATAATGGAGCTGTTCCAATACCGGGAGCAACAGGAATAAGCTATCAACCCACAACCAGCGGTAACTACTGGGCACAGGTGGGTCAATCCGGATGTCTTGATTCTACCCGTACCGAAGCTTTCACTGTTAATCCTCTTCCTGTATCTGTTGCAGGACCGGATGCAAGTATTTGTACTAATAACCAGACCATACAACTCGGTGCGCCACCCAATCCGGCTTATACGTATTCATGGACACCTGCGACGCAGGTAAGCAATGCAGCAATTGCAGATCCGGTTGCATGGGCATTAGGAGCAACGACAACAGAATTTATTGTACATACTATTGACCCGTTGAGCGGGTGTAATACTTATGACACTACTTATATTACAGGACGTGTAGTGGATACTTCTCTTGTATTAAATGGCAAAAAAGATTTTTGTACTATTGACCCGGCATGGGGAGTATTATCTGTAAATAACTCCGTTACAG
>DATHDV010000254.1:0-8342 GCA_035318845.1 Chitinophagaceae bacterium | reverse complement strand
GGTGAATCTTTGCAAAGCACTGCTGTTTTACCCAGGACCCTGGCCAGTTCCATCACCATTTGTGTTGTTTGCTCATTCGTGTGATCCGTATTAACCACTTCCACCAGCTTCATGATCGTTGGAGGGTTAAAAAAATGCATGCCGATAACCCGTTGCGGGTTGATCACTCCCGTTGCAATCTTTGTAACCGAAAGAGAAGAAGTATTGGTAGCAAATACAGATTCGCTGTGGTTGAGTTCGGCCAGTTGATTGAACAGACCGGTCTTTATTTCCAGATCTTCAATGATGGCTTCAATAAAAATACTTGCCTGGCAAATTTGAATATCATCTGTGAAGCGGATGCGCTGCAAAATTTTTTCTTTTTCTCCTGCATTGATCTTTCTTTTTTCAGTAAGTGATCGTAAATTTTTTTCCATGCCGGTTTTTGCTTTTTCAAGTACAGCAGGAATGGGATCATATAAAAGTGTATAAAGACCTGCCTGTGCCGCTGCCTGGGCAATGCCACTGCCCATTGTGCCGGCGCCGCATACGCAAATGCTGTTAATGTTCATTTTGAAGCAATTGTAGCCGTAAAGATAGTGTGTGTAACATTGCTTGGAAAAACAGGATGGCCCGTAAATTCAGCTTTAACTATCAATTTTTTAAGCGAGCGAGTAAAGTTTGTCCACACTTCATCCCACAAGGAGCAGAATCAGGAGATACTAATTGTTTTTTATCCCAAGTTTCTCTTACCTTAATGCCAAATTTAATTCATGGATACCAACCAACCAGCTTCTTCCACCACAACCACCACAACCACATCAGCTCCCGTTTCAGCAGCACCCGGAATGTTTGGAACAAAAATTCCTTCCTCGGTAGCTTTTGCTGTTGGGATCCTTTTGTTTTTTCTTCCATTTTCTGAAATACGATGCGGGGGATCGCCTTTTATGAATCAAACAGGCAAAGGATTTATTTTAAATGAAAATTGGAAACCTACAGGAACAGCGGGGATGTTAGGTAATGACAGTATGAAAGAATCAACTTCCAAAGTCACTGGCGAAAAAGCAGGTAATTCTCAAATATTTGCAATCGCAGCCGCAGGGCTTGCCCTTTTAGGATTCTTATTATCATTTGCTAATGCTAAGACTGGTGGAGGTGGGGGTATGGTAACCGGTATTCTTTCCGCAGGAGCTTTAATTGCCCTGATGTTTGATGTGAAAAAATGGTTCAATGATGGTCTTGCAAAAGAGGCATTGGACAAGACAAAAGAAGGCGCTGATAATATTGGACTTGATAAAATAGGGAATACCATGGGAGATATGAAGCCAACCCTGGCGTTTACACCCTGGTTCTATGTGGCCGTCATCGCTTTCCTGGCGGCGGCCTTTTTCTGTTACAAACGAATGCAAACTTCCAAAAACTGATAATAGATCAACAATTTTATAAATCACCAAAAACAACTACTATGGACAAAAAAATGTTAACCATCGTTTTATCGATCGTATTGATCGGCTGTTTTTTCCTGCCTTATTTTAAATTCATGGGGGTAGGTGCAAGCGGTTATGATATTGTGTTTTCAGGTGGAGGGAATTGGGAAAAATATCTTATGCTGCTGATCCCCATACCGGCAGTACTCTTGCTGATCGGGGCGTTGAATAATGGAAACTATATCGGTGGCAGGACCTTATGGGCCTGGCTGCCATTGCTCACCATTTTGTACCATCTTATCAGAATGGTTGTTGAAGGTGCGGCCGTCGGCGATCTTGTAAAAGTAATTGGCATTGGTTTGTGGATCTCTCTTGCGGCTTCCTTAGTGCTGGCTTTCTACAATCCAAAGAAGGCATAAACTGATTACCTTTTTAATGACGAGGCTACCTACACGGTAGCCTTTGTCGTTATATACCCGGATGTTTTATTTTTAAAAAATAATTTAAACTGATGCGCAGCTGGTTTCTTTTACTTTTCATGTCCTGTTTATTGAAAGGAAACACCCAGACATTTACCCAATGGGCGCAAACAGTGAATTGGGATGGGGTCAGTCACTGGACAAAATATATGATCACCCAGCCCGCTTACCAGGGGCCCAACTCATTGCCGGTACCACTGATGGGCAATGGTAGTATTGACAGCAATTTTTCAATCAGTGCAACAGGTAATTTTCATTTTTCAAAAGGCGATAATACACAAAACCTTTCTTTGTATGCCAATTACTGCGTGGTAAAAGACCGGGTCTCGATGGATCTTCATTGGGTGCCGTATGAGCATTTCACCATGAGCCAGGCCATCAAGGAAAAACGACATGTCTTCAGCCATTTTTTTTATGATCGGAATGCTTCCGGCGATCTGCACCTGAATACTAATTTCCAGTTGCTGAATAAATGGAAAAAATATATCCGGCTTGCCGCAAGGGTAGGATACCGTTTCCCGACGGGTTCGGGTTTGGGCACAGCGAGGTATACAGACGGATCCGGCTATTATTTTGATCTTTCATTTGGCAAACCTTTCAATCATTCGGCATTTAAATGGACAGGCATGCTGGGTTTTTATTCCTGGCAGGTGGAATCGGATGAGCATAACCAGGAAGATGCTTTCCTGTTCGGCATGGGGCTGGAGTGGAATAAAAATAACTGGAGGATACAAACTAATATATCGGGTTATTTAGGGTATTTAAAAAACAGCGGAGACAAACCTGTTGTGTACCGGTTTAATATGGAGAAAAAAATTAAAGGGATCAGTTTATTGTTGGGTTTTCAACAGGGGTTGCATGATTTTAAGTATAGTAGTGTGGAGGTGGGGGTGAAGTACAGGATTTATTGAATAAAAAAAACATTTTTAAATTTTAGTTCTTCTAATTTTTTACAGTCAATGGAGAGATTTAAAAATGACTCTTCCAACTGTTTATGTCTTTCTACAAAAAAACCAGAATATTCTTTTCTAATTTTCCTGTTTGATTCACTACAGCTCAGTAATTTATTAATAATCCTAATTACTTCTGTAATTCTTTGATCATTTTTATTTATGTTCAAATACTTATTACACAAAGCATTAATTTTATCAAGATAATGTTCTCTTAAGTTAGTTTCGTTCTCTTCATGTTTTTTAAAATCTTCATGAATTGAATATAAGCCGAACAAAAAATCATCGCCAGTAAGATCAAGTCCCTTTTCGGTTAGCAACTTAATGCGCAGGATATTAAACTCGTGATATAGGGTTGTCGATTCCAATCTTGTTTTATTTAAATCAGAATTTAATTGATTAATCATACTAACAAGTTCATTGCTTTTTCTTTCAAAAAAATCCAAAGAATTCACAGTTTTATAATATAACCAAAGGTTATCCTTACTTGAACCTTTCTTATTAATCACAAAAATTCTATGAATATCAATCGGGGTCAGATTTTTAAGTTTATCAATATGAAGATTAAATGACTTGAAACTGGTTTTAATATTAAAATTTAAAACATTCTTTGCAAGTTCACTAACTGCTATTGATTGACTTTTAATTTTTTCAGAAATTAGTTCAATCCAGTTAAAGAAATATTTTTCGTTCGATTTGATAAGTCTTAATTGCTTATACTTTCCGCGAAACTCAGCCACTGCTAAACCCAAAGAAAAAGATATTATTGGGATAAAGAAAATTGCCCAAAACTCTATGGGGAGATTTAAAAACTTTAAATCATTTGATTTTTTGGATAATAAAGGAGCAGAATTTTCTAAAAATGTTTTTAATGTATCATAAAAGCTCTTAGATAGATATAAAGTATCACCTGGCATAAAATATATTTTCTATATCGCACTGGTAAACTGCTTCAAAAACCTCACATCATTCTCACTGAACAACCGGATATCATTGATGCCGTATTTCATCATAGCAGGTCTTTCAATGCCCATGCCAAAGGCAAAGCCCGTGTATTTATTGGGATCGATATTGCAGTTGGATAAAACATTGGGATGCACCATGCCGCAACCAAGGATCTCTACCCAACCCGTTTTCTTACAAATATTACAACCTACCCCGCCGCAAATAAAACAACTTACATCCATTTCGGCGCTGGGCTCTGTAAAAGGAAAATAAGAAGGACGGAAACGAACCTTTACATCTTTACCATACATTTCTTTTACAAAAAAGTAAAGCGTTTGTTTCAGGTCAGCGAAAGAAACATTTTCATCAATATACAATCCCTCTACCTGGTGAAAGAAGCAATGGCTTCTTGCACTTACAGTCTCATTCCTGTACACACGACCGGGCATGATCATGCGGATGGGCAGTTTTCCTTTTTCCATTTCACGGATCTGCACATTGCTGGTATGAGTGCGTAAGACCCAATCCGGATTTTGTTGTATGTAAAATGTATCCTGCATATCACGGGCAGGATGATGCTCGGGTAAATTCAATGCGCCGAAATTATGCCAGTCATCTTCTATCTCCGGGCCTTCGGCTACGGCAAAACCAAGACGTTGAAAAATAGAAACGATACGGTTCTTCATTAATGTAACAGGATGTCTTGAGCCGATGGGGAGTTCGTCCCCGGGAAGAGTAAGGTCAATGTTGGATGTTGAATGTTGGATGTTGGATGTTGTTCCCTTTAACTCTTCATACTTTGTCTCAACGAAAAGCTTGAAATCATTAAGTAATTGCCCGGCTTCTTTTTTGTTTTCCGGCGCCACGTTTTTCATTTCACCCATAATGGCCTTAACTATTCCTTTCGTACCAAGATATTTTATGCGGAATTCTTCTGCCTGTTTCTCGTCAACAGCTGTAAAAGATTCAATTTCTTTTTTGTAATTATTAATTTGCTCTAACAGTTGCTCCATGCGGCAAAGATAAGGAAGTACCTTAAGCGGTCTGTTGCGCTGAACTGTCGGTATTGTCCGGCCAATATTTCTCGCAGCGTTCGCTGCGAAGCAGCGGCGTCCCGATAGCTATCGGGATTGCGTTCTTTGCCTCTTTGTCCCGCCTAAGGCGGGATGAAACCAAAACCAGACTAACGAACTGTCGTAAATCTAATTAATAAAACCATGCTTGACCAGCAGCAGATCTCCATCCCTGATCAGGCCAATGCCGGACGCATAGAATTTGTATTCTTTATTTTTCGGTTCCAATGGCGTTGTTTCCTCTACCTTAAGGCAATTCATATATGTTCCGGCAGGAGTGATCATTTTTTCATTCGTGCTGATGACCTCGGCCCTGTCCATCGCAATACCCGGCGCTATTTCCTGGTAATATCTTGCACCCAACAGGATCAGCCCGGGCATCATGACACCTGCTTTGTTCTTACCCTCTGCGGTCCAGGCGCCTTCATGACTCACTATTTTCCCGTTGCTGTACATATCTACTTCTTCACCAAAATAATAAACACTGCTTGTCTGATCACAAAAAGCAAAATAGTTCCTGGAAATCTCAATGGTCTTCCCGTTCACGGATTCATTTTCCTCTACCACTCTTGTTTCAACATTTCCTATTTTTTTGGTTTCGTTTAAAACGGTAATAACAAGCCTCACACTTTTATTGTCTTCACGCCCCTCCAGTATTAACTGGTAACCCGGTTCCAGTATAAAATAGGCATTTCTCCCTGTGACCGAGAACTGGCAACTATCCTGCATCAATGATTCGGTAAATTTCTTCTCTTCTTTTGCCTGGCCACATGCATTCATCTGCATGAGCAGGATCAACATTCCGGCTGTAAATATTTTATTCATTTGAGTTATAGTTAGATCGTTGCGTAGCCAAATTTGACTTACAACTTTATTCTCATACTTAAATTAGCAACCCGGCCATCGATCGGCGCCCATAGCTGTTTGAAAGTTGGATTTAAATAGGGAGGGATAACGATCGATTCTTTTTTTGTTTGGCGGTAGTCAAATATATTTTCGCAGTTAAGAACAAAAGAGAACCGGCCAACATCATACCGCATCATGCCTGCAACAAAGGGAAAAGCAGGGGTCTGGCTTCCGTCTTCGAGGTATTGTTTGCCGGTATAAGCCGCTTCAATACAGACACGAAAATGTTTGGAAAACGTATAAGAGATCACACTCGCAAATTTATCCCTGGCGCTAAGATCAAGATATGGATGAACAGGATCATATTTTTTTCTTGCATCAGCCAGTGTATAACCCAGGTATACTTCCAGTCCTTCATAGCTTACCTGTATCCATGTTTCAGAGCCTTTTGTAGAAACAGGTTTTGCAGCATTGAAATACGAGATCGTTGTTGCCGTTCTTTGCATGAGCAGCGGGTGATTGATCTGTGTGAAAAAGAAGGACTGGTTAATAGCCAATTCCAGTTTCCCGATATTTTTTTTGAAATCGATATCCCAGTTCAGCCCGGTTGATCTTTCGGCTTTAACATTCGTGATGGGTTGTAGTATGGCATAATCTCTTTCATCCAATTCACTTACAAACAAGGTGGGGATCTTATATCCCAATCCTCCACCCATACGCATGCTGACCACAGGGCTGATCCTGTACAGAAGCGAGATCCGGGGCAGTATAAATGCTTTATAGATATTATGAAAATCGCTGCGCAAGCCGCTTTGTATAGTGAATTTTGGATGGATCCTCCAGTCGTCCTGCACAAAAAGACCTACGGTGAAATAATTATAGTTGTTGATGAAGCTGCTGTCGGGTAAACGTTTTTTTAAGATCTCGCCGGTAACGTTTATGCCCGCAACCACATCGTGTTTACCGGTTTTCTTTACATAGGATGCTTCGGCAAAATAGGAATTCTGTTTAGCCTTCATGCCGAATACACTCGTTGTGATATTCCGGTTGAAATTACTGGTAGTTGCTTTCAGGGTAAACCTGTCGGTCCGGCTGATCTTATTATCCCAAACAAGATCAAGCGTATTCCGGTAAGATTGATTTTGAATATAGAACTTGTGGAAACTGTTGGGATACCCGTTCACTACTTCTATGTCGCCGCCGATCCTGTCTTCGTAATTACTGTTGATCCCTAAGGAAATGGTATTTTTTTCATTGGGATAATAAAAAAAAGCGGGATGAATAAAAATTCCTTCCAGCCGCCCCACATCCGTAAAGCCATCATTATTTATATCTTTTTGTTTCTGGTAATTGGCCCCGGCGAAAAAAGTAAAACCCATTTTCCCGGTTCGCTCGGATAAATAAATATTCAGGTTGGTTTCCTGCAGCGATGATTGATTCAGCATCAGGCTTCTTTCTTTTACTCCCACTCTTGGTTTTTTGGAAATAACATTGATCATGCCGGCGATGGCGCCGCCGCCATACAAAGTGGAACTGGCTCCTTTTATAATTTCAATTTGTTTCAGGTCCAGCGGTGGGATCTGCAATATGCTGAAACTGCCGGCATAACCACCAAACAAAGGCATGCCATCGCGAAGTATCTGTGTATAATTTCCCGGTAATCCCTGTATTCGCAGATCGGTATTACCGCTTACTGCTGATGTTTGTTGTGATTGAATGCCCGCCACATCACCCAGCAGGCTGGCGATATTAGATGGCCTGATGCCACTTTCTTCTTCCACCTCTTCGGTACCCAGTACTTCCACTCTTGTAACGGTGTTTTCTATTCTTGTATCGGTTCGTGAAGAAGAGACGATCACCTGTTCGATCTCTTTTGCTTCCGGCTCCAATGAAACAGAGATCGCAGAATCTGACCCGGAAAGAGGAAAATTCAATTCCAGGGTTTGTTCTTTGTAACCAACACTTGAAATAACAAAAACCTGTTTGCCATTGGGGATATTCCTGATCATTACTTTCCCGTTTGCATCGGATGAACTTCCTTTCCCGGAGCTTTTCAGTACAACAGACACATCAGCCAATGGTTCATGGGTAGCGGCATCGAGAAAAATGCAGGAAAAATTATTTTGGGAAAAACAATTTAAGACCAGCAAACTGACAACCAACAGTAAAAAGGCTTTTTTCATAACTATAAGAAGGCAAGATACAAAGCCTTTGCGTTGCCTGTAGCGTTGAATTTTCTTTCAGCTTAATCCTGTAGGTTTGTAAAAAATTCGGTCCCCGATGTCAGACTATCTCAACATTTCCGACTTTTTGCAACCGGTCAACCTCCATGAAGTCTCTCATGATGAAGCCTATAAGGAAGGCCAGCTGGGCAAAACCATTTCTATTTACGAAGAACATTTCCCTGACCTGGATGAAGCACAGATCGTATTGGTTGGCTGCGGCGAACAGCGGGGCAGTGGTTTGTCGAAGGGACAGAGCGGGGCCCCCGATATCATCCGCCGGCATTTCTATTCCCTCTATTACTGGCACCCGGATATTAAAATTGCCGATGTGGGTAATATCAAAACGGGTTCATTGTATACGGATTCTTATGCCGCTTTAAAAACGGTGGTGCAGGAGATCATCAATGATGGTAAAACG
>DATHDV010000253.1:0-13313 GCA_035318845.1 Chitinophagaceae bacterium | reverse complement strand
TTTCCAGTAAACAATATTTATAAAATGATTTGATGCCGGAAATGATCCTTGCCTGCGAAGAAGCCGTCATGCCGAGTTCGGCAATGCTTTTTACGAATGACTGGAGATCCTTTAAAGAAATATCAGCCGGTGATTTAATTGATCTGCTTGTTTGCAGGTATTGCGTCAGCAATTCAATATCCCGGAGATAGGCCTGCACGGTATTATCCGACAATGATTTTTCTAATTGCAGGTATGATCTGAATCCTTTTTTATAGGGTTCCCACATCTTGGTTAATTGGTTTATTGGTTAATTAGGTAATTGGAGAGTTGGGCAATAGCAATGTCTTTTCAAATTTGAGACCTAATCAACCAATTAACCAATAAACTAATTAACTGATTTACTTCAGCGTAATTGTTTTCTCCAACTCCTTCCACTCATTATCAATTTTTACTTTCGCCCAGATACGGGTTGGAGTGATATTGACCGAGTCGATATATTTATGGATGGCATTGTGGTCAGCGCCGATATCCTTGCCAAAGGTCATCTGTGCTGTCTGGCCGGTCAACATGTCTTCTACAAAAATATTTCCCGGATCTGTATAAGCCACCAGGTTGTCTGTGATGGAAAATTTGGGGTCAATATTGTTGATGGACTTGCTCTTCCTCCCGATCGATGCAGTTTTATTGAAAGGAAGTTTCATTGAATAACCATGACCCGTGGCGCAATCATTGAACAATACCCATACATACGCAGTATCCTTGAATACACACCTGATATGGTCCTTGTTGAGCTTAACTTCCCTGCCTGTAAAGAAAGAGACGGCTTCTTTCTTATTTACACCCATCCCATTATAACTCCATATGATCGTATCGGCCATACAGTTCCTGGCACTGATATAAACATAAGGCTGCAACTTATGGTCACCGGTGAATTTTACCGTGTCTTTCAGGCAGGCGGTATCACAAAATGTTTTTGCACCGGATGATGAAGACTTACAGGCGCCGAATGAAAAAGCCAGCAGGATCGCAATGGCGGGGATGATGAGTAATTTCATGTGTATTGATTTGTTGCAACAAAAATAACCATTGCAGCATAGGAGTTAAAAAATCTTTTAAAGGGAATGATCAAACCCGGGCTAATGGCTAACAGCTAACGGCTATTTTGTTATCTTCGCCGCATGTCTTCGATAAAACCCGTTAATCTCCGTTCATTCAACCAAAGAGTCCGCCACAATAAAAGAAGTTTCCGGAGTTTCCTGACCAAACTGGAAAAGAAACAACCCAAAGGCCTGCAGGACATGGTGGTCCGGCTTGATAAAGAAGTGTGGAAAGAAGTGGACTGTCTCAGTTGCGGCAATTGCTGCAAAACGATGACACCAACATTCAATGCAAAGGATATAAAAAGAATATCGGCGCATCTCGGGCAAACAGAGGATGAATTCAAAACCCAATGGCTTCACCGGGAAAGAGGTGGCGACCGGGACTGGCTGAATAAATCAGAACCCTGCCAGTTCCTCGATATGACAAACAACATGTGCAGTATCTATGAAGTGCGTCCCGATGATTGTGCAGGTTACCCGCACTTAACCAGGAAGTTCTCCGATTTCTCACATATCCACAAACAAAATGTTGAGTTTTGTCCCGCCACATATAAGATGGTGGAAAAAATGATGATGCATCTAAGGTGAATGGTGAATAGTGAATAGTGAATAGTGAATGGTGAATAGTGAATGGTGAATAGGTCATGCACCCCAACTAATTATCAACATCAAACTTTAGGGAAACTAAATTCTATAAGACTCTCATTCACTATTCACCATTCACTATTCACTCTACAGAAACACATCCTCCAGCAGAAAATACTCCGTCTCTCCGTTTTTGTTGAGTGTAATGGCAAGGACATCGTATTGTATCCATTTATGACCGGGATTTAAAAAAAGGAATTGATCAACGGCCTGTTGAAGTCTTTTGAATTTTCTTTTGGTGACGCTGTCTTCCGGGTTACCGAATTTATCGTTCTGCCTCGCCTTCACTTCTACGAAATGCAGTTTCTCATTTTTTGTTGCCACGATATCGATCTCGTAATAAGAATACCGCCAGTTGATATGCAGTATCTCGTAATCTCTTTCCTTCAGCCATTGGATGGCCATTTTTTCACCTTCTTTTCCCAGTTCATTATGCAAAGCCATGTAGTATCTTTATGTCAAGTTATTTAAAAAAAATGACTGTCCATATATATAAACCTTAGTGCCCTTTGTGGTTCGTTGTGTTCTTTGTGTTCCTGACTTTTTAGTAACACAAAGAGCACAAAGCAGGCACGAAGAACACAACGTTTGTGGTTAGGTCCCAATAAACGGACAGTCAATCTAAAGAAATTTATTTATGGCCGGCATTTACCGATTAAAAGGGACTGTAAAACATTACGACTGGGGCGGCACTTCTTTTATTCCTGCTTTGCTGCAGGCAGATAATAAAGACAAGCTGCCCTTTGCCGAATACTGGATGGGTGTTCATCCGCAGGATAATTGTACGGCTGAACTGCCCGGCCATCAACGGGTGTTGCTGAAAGAATACCTGAAGAACAATCCTGAATTCCTGGGAAAACAAGTGCAGCAACAGTTTGGACATCTTCCTTATTTATTTAAAGTACTGGATGTATACAAAATGTTATCCATCCAGGTGCATCCTTCCAAAGCGGCAGCTGAAAAAGAATTTGCCAGGGAAAATGCGGAAGGCATCCCGATCGATTCTATCCGGAGGAATTATAAAGATGATAACCATAAGCCGGAACTGATGGTAGCCCTGGGTGATTTCTGGTTATTGCATGGATTTAAACCAGCAGAAGAATTGGTGTATACCTTATTGAATGTTGTTGAACTGAGAGAACTGTTGCCGGTATATAATCGATCAGGCTATGAAGGCTTGTATAAATATGTGATGGAATTGCCGCAGGAAGAAGTGAACAGGATCCTGCATCCACTGATTGATAACCTTTCAACAGTATATAAGGACAACAAGCCGGATAAGTCTGATGAAGATTTCTGGGCAGCAAAGACAGCTTATAGTTTTCCCCATCATGGCAAAGTAGACCGGGGTATTTTCTCTATTTATCTTTTCAACCTCGTGCATTTGAAAAAAGGAGAGGGTATTTTCCAGGATGCGGGTGTGCCGCATGCTTACCTGGAAGGTCAGAACGTGGAGATCATGGCCAGTTCAGATAATGTGCTGAGAGGGGGATTGACCAATAAACATATTGATGTAAAGGAATTAATGAAACATGTGAAGTGTGAGCCCACCCATGTCAAAATACTTTCCGGCGAACAGCTCAGCAATACGGAAAAAGTATATAAAACTTCAGCGCCGGATTTTCAGTTAAGCGTTTTTGAATTGAAAGCTGCTGATACAGTCTCCTTTTCACCGGTAACGGCTGAAATGATCCTGCTGACTGAAGGGGCTGCTGAATTAGATAATGGCGCTGGTCATTTGAAACTGGAACCGGGTCATCCTTCTGCCATCGTATTTCCCGGAAAAGAAGTAAAACTTGTCAGCACTGCCGGGGCTACTGTTTTCAGAGCCTCTGTGCCGCTATAATGCATCGGGACGCTGAAGCGGCCTGAAGCATTGAAACAGATGGTTAATAGAAATTGCTCCAATTCATTTATTTTTGTCTTTCAATTTGTTTATATGAAGATCAACGGACGCTTAATTATTTTCACACTCATTCTTATAGCACTGCAAACTACCTGTAAGCTTTTGTTTGCACCAAGACTTGAATGGTCAGGGTTTTCGCCGTTCATTGCAATAGCCCTGTTCTCAGGCTTTGTCATGAAAGAGAGGAACATGTCTTTCGTCCTGCCGTTGCTGGCCCTCTTCATCAGCGATGCGATCATCCATCTTTTATATATCAATAACCAGTTTGACTTTCCCGGTTTTTATACAGGTCAATGGAAAAATTATTTGCTTTTGCTGGCTATAACATTTATCGGCTGGATATTAAAAGGCAGAACGTATTTAACCATCGGCGTTGCTGCCATTGCTGCCCCTACACTTTATTTCTTTGTCTCCAACTTTTTGGTATGGCGGGCTACCTCTGAAGCGGTATATGCAAAAGGCTTCGGCGGTTTGATGACCTGCTATGAAGCTGCTCTTCCTTTTTACAGGAATTCATTGATCGCTACCCTGCTTTTCTTACCGGTGATCCTTATTGCTTACAACTATATCACCAAAAAGAAAGCGGTACTGATCTTAACCTAGAATGAATGTGGAAAATGTGATAAATGTGATAAATGTGGAAATGAATAGCCTCATGTGAATTCTCACATTTCCACATCTCCACATTTTCACATTAACTGTTTTCATACCCTTCATCGTTTAGCAACTTATGCTGATGCCCGTCTGCCGCCTCCGTTGCTAATTCATCACAACGATTGTTATAAGGATTATCTGCATGTCCCCGCACCCATTTGAATTTGATATGATGCAGTTTGGAAAGTTCATAGAACTCCCGCCAGAGGTCAGGGTTCTTTTTACCGCCTTTGAAATTTGTTTTGATCCAGTTCTTCAGCCAGCCTTCTTCCCATGCTTTTACCACGTATTGACTGTCGGAGTAGATCGTAACGTTCATTCCATCCTTCTTCAATGCTTTCAACCCGGCGATCACCGCCATGAGCTCCATCCTGTTATTCGTCGTGTGTTTATAGCCTTGTGATAATTCTTTCCGGTGAGTGCCACTCATTAATATCACTCCATAACCACCGGGGCCGGGGTTGCCTCTTGCTGAACCGTCTGTGTAGATGGTTATATTCTGACTCATTAAGTTTTTAGTTTAATAAGTTTAAAAGGTTTAAAAGGTTTAAAGGGTTCAAAAAGTTATCACGATCAACCTTTTGAACTTGTTAAACTTCTTAAACTTTTTGAACCTGATTATACCTGGAACACTCCCGTTTTCAAATCATTAATCTGCGCATTATGATTTGCAGCGTTGATCCCTTCCGAAATTACTTTCCTCGTATCCGCCGGGTCAATGATCTCATCAACCCACAACCTTGCCGCTGCATAGTATGGTGATGTTTGTTTATCATAGCGTCCTTTGATATCATCCAGCAATTTCTTTTCCGCCTTTGGCGTTATTTCCATTCCCTTTTTTTTCAGGGCCGCTACTTCTATTTGTAAAAGTGTTTTCGCCGCTGCATCACCTCCCATCACGGCGATCTTGGCTGTGGGCCATGCATAGATGAAACGCGGATCATAAGCTTTGCCGCACATTGCATAGTTGCCGGCGCCGTATGAGTTACCAATGATGATCGTGATCTTTGGCACCACGGAATTCGCAACCGCATTCACCATCTTCGCACCGTCTTTGATGATGCCCGCATGTTCACTGCGGCTGCCCACCATAAAACCGGTAACATCCTGTAAGAATACCAATGGAATTTTTTTCTGGTTGCAATTCAAAATAAAACGGGCGCCTTTATCTGCGCTGTCATTATAAATAACACCGCCCATCTGCATCTCGGCTCCGCCTGAACCATCGGGTCGGGCGGATTTTTTTGCCTTAACCACCAAACGCTGATTCGCCACAATGCCAACCGCCCATCCATCTATTCTTCCATAACCGCAGACAATCGTCTTACCGTAATCTGCCTTGAATTGTTCGAATGATGAAGACTCTTCGTCTTGTGCCTTGTCCCTTGCACCTTGTGCCTTATCCACAATACATTCAATAATATCCATTACATCATAAGGCTTGCCATCATGCGGGAACAACCCATACAGTTCTTCCGGATTTTTTTTCGGGGCTATTGCTTCTATCCTGTCAAAACCGGCCCTTGGTTTTTCACCAAGCATCGAAAACATTTTTTTGATATGGTCCATGCATTCCTGCTCGGTCTTAAATTTATAATCGGCAATGCCTGATATCTCCGTATGCGTTACCGCACCGCCGAGGGTTTCGTTGTCGATGTCTTCACCGATCGCGGCTTTTACCAAGTAAGGCCCGGCCAGGTAAATAGAACCATTGCCTTCCACCATCAGTGTTTCATCACTCATGATCGGTAAGTATGCGCCGCCCGCCACGCAGGGACCCATCACCGCAGCGATCTGTGTGATGCCCATGCCGCTCATGACGGCATTGTTGCGGAAGATGCGGCCAAAATGTTCTTTGTCGGGAAATATCTCATCCTGCATCGGCAAAAAAACACCGGCGCTGTCCACCAAATAAATCACCGGCAAATGATTTTCCATCGCTATCTCCTGCATGCGCAGGTTCTTCTTACCGGTAATGGGGAACCATGCACCCGCCTTCACCGTTTGGTCGTTGGCGAGTATCACGCATTGGCGGCCGCTTACATAACCCATACCCGCCACCGTGCCACCCGCGGGGCAACCGCCCTGTTCGTCATACATATCATAACCCGCAAATGCGCCGATCTCGATAAAGGGTTTGTCTTTATCTATTAAGTAATCGATCCGTTCACGGGGAGTCAGTTTGTTTTGGCTGCGTTGTTTCTCAATCGCTTTTTTACCGCCGCCTTCATATATCTTTTCCAGTCGCTGGCGCATCTCAACCAGCGATTGTTTGAATACGTCTTCGTTCTTATTGAATTCGAGGTTCATGGGTGCTACATTATGACGCAAAGATAGGGGAGGAAGCCCTGAGCAGAGAAGAAGGATGGGCCGGACTGTAGTGCTACTATCGACGTCTGTTGCGTCGCACACTTCAGGGTTCAGTTCGCTACTGAATATCAATATCAAAACGAATTTAGAATTACTATTCAGATTTGGTGAATAAGTTGATTTATTTCAGAAATTGTCTTAACAGTTTTATCAGAATTTCTGAAGTCTTCAAGCATCCTGTTTATGTACCAATTCAGGTCGGTAGCCTCTTCATATTCATCCTTTAATTTTCCATTGATGGTCTCAAGAAAATCAATAACAATCTTTAAATCATTTTCACTTTTTGCTGATAGTGTATTAAGCCATTCTAGAATTATGCTTCTTGCAGAATCATGGAATGATTGGTTATTATATTTTTTGTCAATTACCAAATACATGACATCTTGAAGCTCATTAATTGCATTTAAAGTATCAATATTTGCTATTGAGTGACCTCCCTGAATGTTATATGGTGATTTGAGATTTTGCCGAACCTCATTTACTAAATAAGAAAAGGCTTCTATACTGCCAAGCTCGGCAAGCATTTGTGCAAATTTTATTTTGTTTTCCGAGGTTGTTTCTAAACTATTTAATGCCTCAAATAGTTTGACAGAAACATCCTTGGGGTATTGTCTGTATAACTTTGAAAGAAGGAAATTGAAATAATAGTCATTATAGCAATTCAAGGACAATAGTATTGAAAGTATTGAAGTTGCATCACCCCCTAATTCAAGATATATATCAACAGCATCTGGCTTGTTAATATATTCATTTGACATCGTTTTTATACAATCTAAAATGCAATCTTTTGCTTCAGTAATTCCCAGGTATCTACATAAACTAATATGGGTACCAAGAACAGATTCTAGCTTAATTCCAAATTTGATATTTTCTACAATTTTCTGATTGAACTTTAATTTGCCTTTTTCAGAAAGTTTATCGAGAATAAGCTGGCTGATGCTTTGCCCTTTATTTAATGTGGCGTGTTCAAAACCTCTTGTTCCTGCATTGTCTAGCCATACAAGCTCCAATAGGTATTCTTCCGGTGTCTCAAACGCAAACTTTTTGAATATTTCAGCTAGCCTGAATTCCTTTCGCAACCAATGATACATGCCATTTTCTGTCCATAAGCAATTTTTGAAGTTTGCAGTAGCCAAATTCTCTTTGTAATAATTTTCAAGAATTGGCAAAAGGACTTTATCTGTTTCTCCGTCTCTGCGATGATAATTTAGAATTTCTTCTGCTCTGAATGTCTCGAAAAAGTTTTTATTTGAAAGCTCCTTTATGCAATCGGTTAGCTTAATAGTTACTTGGTTCTTATGCCATCTAGATAAATAATAATAGACAAAATAGGAATCCGATGTTTGTCTCAGTTGCCCTCTGTTGGTTTCTATATCTATGTATAAATCTTTTTCTGGTATCCTATTCTTTCCGTACGCTTTGAAATACTTCTTAATCCCTCTTGTAAAAGCTTTAGAGGATTTTATATAGATCAAATCGTTAACATATTTTTTCTTTTCTGCCTCAACATAAAGTGAATGCAAAGAGTCACCTTCTGTATTTACCATTTTCCCTTCAGTAGCATCAACACATAGGTTATAAAATGTATTAGCTATTTCAGTTTTGTGCTTATATCTTAAGCCGCCAAGGCAGCTTCTCAATTGATGAATATCATAATTTCCTTCCTCAAACTCAAAAAGAATATAATCATAACTTTCATGAGTAATGAGTGAGCCAATTTCCCAATTTCGATCTTTAAAAATGTCTTTTATCAATATTCTAACAACCAACCAATGTGTGTTGGTCTTTTCAAGGAAACTGTCAATTTCTTTAAAATCTTCTCTCAAATATTTTCTGCCTAAATCCTTAATAAGCTCGGCTACAGTAAAAATGATTAAAGGATAAAGTTTGTAAGTCTCAGTTAGCTTTGCAAAAAGCTCTTGCAAAAACTGACTAGCAGATATACTGTGCCTCTCAAAATAGTGTGCCCACTCATCCTCCTTGAAACGTTTTAGAAGCAGAGATATATTCACAGGGTTTATAGATGAGAGCAGAAATCTCTCAATATTGTGCTCAGAGCCTCCATGATGAATACTCTTATTGTGTTTGATTAAATAGGGCAATCCAATTAAGGCATATGCATAGAACTTGTCCACCATGCCAAGTACTGTAATCAAATCATAAACTTTGTCTCTGTATTCGTGAAATTCATTTAGTTTTTCTAATGAGATAATTTTTTCAATAAAGGTTTCATCGCCTATTTTGTGTAAAGAAAGTACCTGAATTAAATTCCCAGCATAATATGAGTCAGATGTTTCTTGTAGTTCTTCAAGAACAAAATGAGCATATCTCTGTTGTTGTTTCGAATCAAGCAAAGAATAACAAAGAATTCTGCAGCAAACAACTTTTATCCGGTCTGATAATTCCTTTTTGAAGAGCAATTCTAAAAGATAGTTTTTACAGGCAGTGGATTCTTGTATAAAATGCCCCACTGTGTCTTCATAAATAATCAGTGTTCTAATATTTAGGCGAATACATTTGTTAATTAATTTTTCGAGCAGAGAAAGCTTCAAGTTGTCGTCATATTTCGAACTTTCTGTTTGAAACAACAACTCGATATTGTCTTCTTCAATTAATGTAAATATTTCTTTAAAAAGTTCTTTATCAGGATTTAATATTGAAATCAAGGAAGATATTGTTTGAATCCATTTGGTCTTAATTTTTTTAATTGAATTTCCTACCGTACAAAGGGCAACTATATCGGCGTAGCACATTTTTGCAAGCTTGCTTGCTGCAATATGTTCCTGGAAAAGGGCATTTGCAAATCCCCAATTATTTTCTGATTGAGTAATAAGAGAATTATGCTGAAGTAAAAGCCTTTCATCGGCGTTAAAAAGCTGTTGAATGATAGTATTGCTAAAAGAATTTACTCCTGCTAATTGTAAGGCAAAAGAAAACATTTCAATTACCTCCTTAAATCGTACTGATTCATCATTCACAGACTCACTGCCTCTTATTCTCCGGTATTGAGCAAAATCAAACGAACGGTCGATTAGCGAGTCAATTACTTTTATTTTACTATTCGGCAATTTGTGAGGCGGCTTAAGATATTCGTCCACAATATTAACCAAGTAAAAAGGGTGATAAAGAAGACCTGAAATATCTGCAAGTGAAACGGCTCTTTTAAATTTGTCAAACAAGTTGTGAAGGGTCGATTTTAAATAAATTTCAACATCCGAATATTGTAGAGGATATAAATCGTATGTATCGAAGTCAGAAAGGCTTAGCGCCACATTGTATTTAATATAGAAAAGCTTTCTGCAGGAGAAAACTATTGAAACAGGTTGGTAGGCCGCACTAAATTCTTTTATGTGATTAATCATCTCATTAAACTGCTCGGTTGGCACTTCATCAAGTCCATCAATGATTAGTATTAAATCTCGTAATGGTATATTCTGCCATTCACCACAGAGTGTCTTCAGCAGCTGTTCTACCGGCTGAACATTATAATCTTTTATTTGAATGAAAACAGGTTGAAAATGAAAGTCAGAGTGGTTCAACTCAATAATGCATTGCTTGATGTATGAGCTTTTCCCTTGATAGGCATCACCCACAATACATATTCTGCTTGCTTTATCCCGACTAGAAGTAATTAGCTCAAGTAAATTAAATGTTTTGATTGCTGTAAAACTCCATTGAAAATCTGTATTCTTTTCTTTTTTTGAAAAATGAGTAAGCTTTCTTGGAATATAATGTGGTAATGGGTTTATTTCCTGAAAAATCTTATACCTTAATTGTGGATAGCAAAATTCATCGGCTTGCAATTTCCCGAAATATTTCGCAACTAAATCCCATCTCTTTTTGAGAGTAGTTTCAATATTTGAGATATCCCAACAATCAAAAAATAAGCCGCATTCGTTGAGTAATTCAATCTGGGAGATGTGAATAAAATTTTGTAGATCAGACTTTTGCAAATCTGCTGATGTAGCGATTATAAAGTGAGATGATTTATCAAAATATTCACCGCTTCGGAATTTGCTTATTATCTTCTTTAAATCATCTTCGGTTAATTTTTTCTCTCTCTTACACTGAATACAAAAAAGTTTTCCTTCTCTTCTTGAAAAACTTATAAGGTCAATTCCATCTTGTTTTTGTCCCTGCCTTAAATGTTCTGTGAAATTGCAATCGGGAACAATCATTTCGGCAATCGCAATACATAATGTTTGAAATTCCCGCCAGTCAAAATATTCCCAATCAAGAGTTTTTCTTGGCATTTTAAGATGTCGTAATAATATGTAAAAATCCTCCTTTTTTATGAAATACAATCTAGGATGTCTGTAATCCCCCGCTGTCCATAGTCTTTTCGCCTTTTCGCCTTTGTTGGTCTTCCTGTCATTTGAGGATGCCTTTGTTGGTGTTTCCCGGCCTGCTATTAAAAGCACCAGCTAAATGAAAGCAGGGAGCACCAACAATCGAAAGCGTTTTCCCCCTATTTTTACCATTGTTGGTCTTCGAAAGAGTAAACGGCTTTTTTGCTGTTGTCCAAGCCAAGTGAGCAGGCGATCACCAACAAACGAATAGAGGAAGACATAACTCCGGCCATTGGTGGGGCCAATACACAACGCCAGGCTCAACACCAACTGCGGCTTAAAAAAGACGAACTCAACACCAACTGCGGCTTAAATGAATTCAATCCTTTTTTCCAAGCGGGCAAGAAAGTTGTAAGCAGTTTTAGCAGAAAATTCTTTTAGCAGGTATTGATAAACTCGAAGGGTATTGTTGCGGAAGCGTTTGGTAATGATTATTTTTTCTTCCATTCCTTCATTTCTTTTTTAAAGTCGCTCCAGGAAATGGTTTCTTTATTATCAGCTTCTTTGATGGCTTTATCAAGTTCTTTCAACTGGCCAGGAGCCAGTTGGTCAACAATGTCTGTTTTTGTAGCATAGAAAGCCACATCTTCCATCACCTGGTTCAGCACAGCTTCATTTTCTATACCATCCAGCAATTGGTATATTTTTGTCTTTACAGCCTTACTCATATTGTTTACTTTCAATTGTAAATTACAAAAATATATTTAATCATAAATATTTTGCCTTTGCCGGTCTTCGAAAGAGCAAACGGCTTTTGTTGGTGCCTAAACTAACCCCCGCTCTCGTAGTCTTCCTGCTTTAAGCCAGCTGGCCTGAAACTGTGTCTCAGGTCCGTCCAAAATTAAGACTGATACTGTCATCTGTAATAAGGACTCATAATACTTATTAAATAAGCAATGGCATAAACAGCAGCTTGCGGTGTAAAAATTAAGTCCCTATTTTTAGTCAATAAAAACACAGCCATGCAATACATGATCATCGAAAAATTTCATCCTGGTAAAGTAAAAGCCATGTACCGGCGATTCGCAGAAAAAGGAAGGATGCTGCCGGAAGGGGTGAACTATATCAACAGCTGGATCAACGAATCAATAACCGTTTGCTACCAGGTAATGGAAAGTGAATCTCCTGAAAAATTGCAGCAATGGATCGATCAATGGAAAGACCTTGTTGATTTTGAAGTGGTTCCTGTGATAAGTTCTGCACAGGCAAAGGAAAAAGTTTTACTGAATAAATAAGTTCTTTCTTACCGATACAACAAATATTTCTTCCGCATCTCCTTATACTCCGACAAACCCGGTTCCCAGCTTGCTCTTATTTCTTCTTCGGGTTTGCCGTCAATGATCTGCTGCCGGAAAAGACCGGAGCCCACCCGCAATTCGATAGCACCCATTTGATTACTTAATTTGGAATCGAAGAATTGTTCTTTATTGGGCGATGCTTTGTAGAGTTCGATGATCCATTGCAGGTTTATCTTTTTATTTTTCCGTAAAAGTTCAACATCATAATTGCGGAGATCCAGGCCGTAACAAACCTGGTCCATGAACAGCGGTGTCTCGGCCATTCCTTTGATGCCGGTGGGAGTATAGGAGAAATCATATTTGCCTTTTAAAAAAGGACTGCCAAAGACCGTGAAAGGAAAATAAGTGCCGCGGCCATGATTGAGATACACTCCTTCAAACATGCAAGTGGACGGATAGAGCATAATGGATTGCTGCGTATTCAGGTTGGGTGATGGCTTTACAGGAAGAATGTAAGGCATATCGTGATCATAATTGGCCACGGGTATGATCGTGATCTTGCATTGTACTTTATCTTTTAACCATCCTTCGCCATTGGCCATTAGTGCAAATTCGCCCACCGTTAATCCATGCGACATAGGAATAGGGAACATGCCGATGCCGGACCTGTATTTCATATCGAGTACCGGACCATCTATTAAATAACCATTGGGATTGGGCCTGTCCAGTATCAGCAATTCTTTTCCATTTTCATAGCAGGCTTCCATCAATCGCACCAGTGCATTGATATTCGTATAAAAACGACAACCTACATCCTGCAGGTCATATACCATTATATCGACATCGGCAAGGTCTTCTTTGCTGGGTTTATTTTTTGCTCCATACAAAGAGATGATGGGAATGCCTGTTGCAGCATCTGTTTCATCGGCCACTCTTGCTCCGGCGCTGGCATTGCCACGAAAACCATGCTCGGGCCCGAATACTTTTACGAAATTAACACCGAGTGTTTTCAGGCTGTCCACCAAATGTGTTTTGCCAATGATCGTAGTTTGATTGGCGAGCAGGGCCA
>DATHDV010000252.1:0-29037 GCA_035318845.1 Chitinophagaceae bacterium | reverse complement strand
TATGTTCTTTCACACTCATTTTCGCCTTGCCGCCATGAGAAACAATTTCATTAAAAATAATTTCGCTGTCTGTTACCACCAATACTTCGTCAAACAGATCCGTTGCAACCGTATTATCATAAGTATGCCGGATGACCGTTTTATCACCGAGCAGTTGCATCAGCTTGCCCGGAAAACGAGTGGCCGCATATCTTGCGGGAATAGCAGCAATTATTTTACTCATTCTTTTTTGCTTAGAGGGTTTGGTTGATACAAAGAATTATAGATCCAGTTTTTGAAAGGGCTTTTTCAATAACAAAAGCAGGTCCTCGTCTTTTTCATCGGGATAATCTTTATCAATACCATAACGCAAATGCTGGGGATCTAAGTTTTTGTAAGTACCAAGCAACCGGTCCCAGATAGAAAAGATAGCGCCGTAGTTGCTGTCCGTATAAGGCTGTTTCCAGTGATGATGGACCTTATGCATATTAGGGGAAATGAATATATACCCCATCGCGGTATCAAGCCATTTCGGCAAACGGATATTAGCATGTTCAAATGCGGTAAAAAATACAAGTATGGTCTGGTAGATCATAACGGCGTACATCGGGGCGCCCGTAATAACAATGCCTATAAAAAAGAAGACACCTCTTAATATACTTTCAACAGGGTGATGCCTCAGTCCCGTTGTTACATCTACATTGGTATCGGCATGATGAACCACATGAAAACGCCAGAGCAATTTCCATTTGTGTTCGGTGATATGCACCAGCCATCCGCCAAAGAAATCAACAACCAGAATGGTTATAAAAATAGTGGCCAGCACACCGGCATTGATCCAATAAACGATACCAAATTGATTGATCCTGCACCAGTCGCTCATCAATACAATGAGAATAGCAAGAAAAGTATGAATGACAAGATGAATCACGGTAAGACTGAAATTCACACCGGCATGGCGCAACCTTGTTTTACGGAAACGGAGGCCCAGCAAAGGAATAGCGCCTTCCAGTATCCAGAAAAGCAACAGCCCTCCAACCAGGATCGCCATTCGTTCAAGCGGCCGTTGTTCCAAAGTTTGAAAATGATGAATAAGGCGATCCCACATATAAAATATTATCTTGAAAAGATACGAAGGAAAAAGAAATTAAAACTATGTGCTAGTCCGCGTCAGGCGGGAAAAGCAACTGGGCAATCAACAAAAGTATTGTTAAACATAAAAAGATGATCCCAATGGCGATCATTCGACTGGCATGCCGTTTATCGCCTTCTGTGAAAGAAGAAACTACCTGGCCATCAGGCAATGTCTTTTGATCTTTTAAGATATACCTTCCGATTAAAATTGTTGGTATTCCGGCAAAAATGAAAAAAGAATATCCCAACATTATCAGGGATCTGCTTGCTTTGCCGGGTTTTGCCAACTCCTTTATTCTTTCTTTTTTTAAATTTTGAAGAGTTAAACTATCAACGGCCTGGCCACGGTCGTTTAAAATTTTACTGGCTAACTGGTAGTCAAGGTATCCCCACTCGTCGGGTTTTTCAAGTATCTCATATAACTCCTGGTCTGTAAAGGCGAACAAATAATGGTCCTTGTCAATAAACTCCAGTTGCATTTTGTAATAATCACCAAGCGCTTCATGTGCTTTTTCAAAATCTTTGGAACGGAGTTTTATTATCACACCCGCAGCCGAAGAGATTCCGATTATATTATCTGCAAGAATGGCGGGAACGCTTTCTATTTCAAATTCAATATTTGCACCGGACAATTTTTCAGCAAAATCATTTACAAGCTCAGCGTCAGGAAAAGAATGAAATGGTAAAAATTGCTCTGGCATATTGGGTTAATAATAAAAAAAATTAACGGCCGTACTCATCCCCATAATCATCTGCATACTTCTCATATCGTTTGAGCAGCGCAATATTCTTCTTTTCAACATCAGTTAAAAAACCTTTGATGTCAACCGTGTTGGGTACATACCAGTCCTGCATTTCAAATTCCTGGCGCAGGTTTTTTTTCTTAAAGCAAAAACCATGACGGGCAAAGATCTCATTGCGCATGAATTCCAATTCTCTTTTTGGAAGATTCTCCACATCATCAGCCCTTAACAATCGCTGTGACGATTCCGGGTAATTGCCTACATCTGTTTTGTATTCAAATTTTTTGCGTTGCAGGGTATAGGCTTTGGCAAAAGGCCTTTCCTTGTCGTTGGCTTTCCAAAACCCCTTTACTATATCTGTACTGTCCTTATTCATATAGATCGTAAACACCCCATCATCTTTGTGATCACCCGGCTCTTTGGCAACAATACTGTAGATACCATCTTTCTCTGTAAAAGTCCCCGCAAACGGCCTGTCATTACCACCGACAATAGAGCGGCCAAGAACAGAATCGCCTTCTGCTTTAATGATAAGCATAGTGATCTTGTTATCGCCGAATGCGCCGACAAAAGAACCAAGCAATTTTTCCAGCAGGTTAACTGCCGGTGCAACAGTAACAGATGCTGAACCAATACTGTCTTTAGCTTCCTTATCATTTTTTTTATTATTGTTGCAGGCGTTCAATAAAGAACCAGCCAGTAACAGGAACAAAAATTTTCTCATGGTTAAAAGTTTAGATTTGTAATGATAACCGGTATAATCATTTAAAAGTAGCACAAATTATCAGCCGCACAAATATTTGGAATGCCGTCCTGCTGCTTACGCTGGCTTTTTTTAGCTGGCTGATGGCCAGGATAACCCTTAATTATATTCCTTATAACACCGACGTAGGTTTCTTACGGATCAAGCAACAATACATTCACATTGATCAATGGAGAACGGCTTTCTTTATTCATGTATATGCCAGCATCTGGGTTTTGTTTGCGGGGTTCACCCAGTTCTCTAAACGGATACAACGAAATAACCCCCGGCTTCACCGCACAATGGGTTATATCTATGTGACGGATGTGCTGTTGATAACAGGCCCGGCCGGATTGCTGATGGGTTTTTATGCCAACGGCGGCATTACATCAAGGATCGCTTTTGTTTCGCTGGCATCGCTTTGGATCTTTTTTACAGCCATGGCATTGATAAAAGCAAGACAAAAAAACTTCAAAGCACATCGCAGGTATATGATAAGAAGCTATGCCCTCACATTATCGGCCATTACGCTAAGAGCATGGAAGTATGCCATCACCAATTCTTTTGAATTACCTCCAATGGATGTCTACCGTTCTGTAGCATGGCTGGGCTGGGTCGTAAACCTTATCGTTGCTGAATTTATCATCAGGTGTCCCGGAATATTTAATACAAAAAAAATCTCCCTTAAAGAAAGAGAGATTCAATGATATTTTAATTACACCCCTTTAGGGGATGGGGGCGTCTTATTGATTCAGCATCAGCGGCATCACCAGCATCAGTAATTCTTCATTATCATCTTTATCAGCGGGCTTGATAATGCCGGCTTTTGTAGGAGTTGATAATTCCATATTTATTTCATCACTGTCGGCAGCACTGAGCATTTCAATCAGGAACCGGGCATTGAATGCGATCACCAGGTCTTCACCATTGTACTGGCATTTCATTCTTTCATTTCCTTCAAAACTGAAATCAATATCCTGTGCAGCCAATTGCAACTCGCTGCCACTGATACTCAGGGCTACCTGGTTAGTGCTCTTATTACTGAATATACTTACCCGGCGCAATGCACTTTGAAAATCATTTTTGTTGACCGTTAACCGGTAAGGATTGTCCGTTGGTATCACCACTTTATAATCCGGGAAACGGGCATCGATCAACCGGCAACTCATCTGCGTGGTTCCATGCTTTACAAATAAATGATTGCTGTTATAGCTGATCGTGATCTCGTCTTCTGTAGAAGGAATAGCGGTCTTTACCAGGTTCAAAGGTTTGCGGGGAACAATGAAAGAATCTGATTTCGGACATTTCACATCGGTTCTTTTATAACGAACCAGGCGATGGGCATCGGTAGCCACGCATTGCAATCCTTTTTTATCCAATTCAAAAAACACACCCGTCATTGCCGGGCGCAGATCATCATTGCTGGTAGCAAAAAGAGTTTTGTTGATAGCTGTTACCAGGGCAGAAGCTGTCATGGTAAAAGAAGTCGTATCATCGGCAGCCGGTTCTTTCGGAAAATTGTCTGGATTTTCTCCCATCACCTTATACTTACCATTATCGCTGGTGATCTCGATACCAAAATTCTTGTCAATATTAAATGTCAGCGGCTGGTCGGCAATATTTTTTAAAGAGTCCAGCAATATTTTTGCCGGGATACAAACCTTTCCGCTGTCTTTGGCTTCGATGTCTAACTGGACCCGCATGACCGTTTCCAGGTCGGTGGCCACAACCGTTAATTTATTTTTTTCCACTTCAAACAAAAAATCTTCTAGGATCGGCAACACCGTATTGGCATTAATAACACCGGAAATATGCTGCAGCTGTTTTAACAGAGAAGAAGAGGAGGCAATGAATTTCATCTGAAAATTTTTTATTGTGCTTTGGCCAGATGTAATTCGTCCCGATTCAATCGGGACTCATTTCATCGTCAATTGGTTTGTGGCGAAACTACTGATTTTTGGTTTATTGCCAACACTTAGTGGGCGGGGCAGATTTAGCTGTGGGGCGGGAGCAATTTCCCCAAAAGCCGGGAAAATTTAACTGCAAAAGGCTCCAACTTGTACCTTGTGCCTTGTACCTTCTTTAGTATCTTGCTTTCTCTCAAAAACAAATCATGTTTGATAAACTCTTTGGCCGGGGAAAGAAAAAAGTGGAATCACAGGCAGCGCCGGATATTGTTTTTGGCCGCTATTCGGACAACAACAAGCCCGTTGCCAAGGTAAACCGGTGGACAGATGCCGACAATCTTTTTAAAGAAAAAAGATACACAGAGAGTTTTGATGCATTTTTCGATTATCTCCGGGATGATACCGTTCAAAATGTAGTGTATGAACGCAATGGAGCCGAAGGAAGGTTTCAGTTTTACCAGGGTTCCAAGATTGTACGGGGAAGTTTTAATAATGAACTGGTAAAAGCAGAAGTAGCGCTGGCCCGCATGCCACAACCCTCGGTGCCGGTGATGCGCCGCCTGCTGGAAATGAATTTTAATTTATACTATAACCGCTTTGCACTGGATAATGACAGGCTGTGCATGAATTTCGACAGCGCCATTGAAACAGCAAGTCCCAGCAAATTATATTATGGCTTGAAGGAGCTGGCCATCAAAGCGGACAAACAAGATGATCTATTGGTACAGGATTTTACCATGCTGCAATCAACCGATAGCGAACACATCGCAGCGATCCCCCAAAGCGAAAAAGAAATAAAATACGAATACCTGCAAAAATGGATAGGGCAGGCGTTGGATACAATTGCCTCGGTGGACGCGGAAAAATTTTCAGGAGGCAATGCGTATATATTACTGGCCCTGATATACCGGATCGATTATTTGATCGCACCCGAAGGCAAACTGCTCAACGACCTGGAAAAAATCGGAGGCATTTATTTTAAAAAAGACGATCAGCCCGTTACGGAAAAGAACAGGGATATGATAGAGGAGTTTAAAAGAATACTGGCCAGGCCAAAGGAAGAAATATTCAGTGGCATCTTTCGTTCCCGGTATACCTTTTCCATCGTGGCGCCGCAGCAATATAAAACGATCGCCGAATCCATGCATGGCGCCAATACAAACATGGGCTGGTACCGCGATAATAATTATCCTTTCATAGCAACACAGATCAGTGAGTATGGATTTTCTTATTGCCAGTATTCTTATAGTTTACCGAGGGTGATCACCGAGCTGTTCCATTTGTTTATGATGGTGAATTACCCGGACTATTTTGCGGCACTCGGATATAAAAGATATTATGACCCGGTAAAAAATAAATTTGATTCAGAAGAAATAATTGAAAAGATCAAAATGATCCAGGGGTGGTGGAGAGAAAAATATCCTTTGCTGGATTTTAAAACACAGAACCTTCGATTCGATAATCTTGTCAACTTTGATCATTCGTTTACGACAGAAATGGAATTATTAAATACAGATCCCAAATAGTTTCTTGTTGCTGGTTGTTGGTTACTGGTTAGCCCTCATCCCGGAATGTATTTACTTGATCAGGAAGGTTATTATTTTGAAAAAATGAATAAACTTAGAATTACACAGATAAAAATTATTTATTAAAAAAAAGATGCTGTAATTTTTACTGAACCAGCAACCAGTAACCAATATGGACTCACAACAGATCATAGAACGATATCAGAAAGCCATCATCCAGATCGCAACTACAGGAGGAACAGGCACGGGATTTTATTTGAAAGAATTTGACCTGATCGTTACTAATGACCATGTGGTGGCGGAAAATGCCGAAGTAACAATTGCCGGCAAAGCTTTTGATAAAGCCTTGTCAAGAGTTTGGTACACCGACCGAAAACATGATCTTGCATTTCTGCAGGCACCGGCAGGCATTGAACTGCCGGAAGTTCGGTTGGGACAATATGAACAAATGAAGGATGGAGATGCTGTTGTTGCTATTGGTCATCCGTATGGATTGAACTATACAGCAACCCAGGGGGTCATTTCAAAAGTTGACCGCATCAGGGATGGGTTGAAATATATCCAGATCGACGCGGCCATCAATCCGGGCAATAGCGGCGGTCCGCTGGTGAATATGAGCGGAGAAATAATTGGCGTCAATTCTTTTATCATCCGCGGAGGAGATAACCTTGGTTTTGCATTACCGGTAAATTATTTGCGGGAAGCATTGCAAATGTATTTGCCTAACAAGGGACAGGCTTCCACCCGTTGCTTCAGTTGCGGGTATCTTGTTACGGCAACGAATATTGATTCGGGAAAATATTGTCCCAGCTGCGGCACAGAAGTAAAACTTCCTGAGATCCCGGAGAAAGAAACAGAAGCCGCAGGAGCAGCAAAAACCATTGAAGAAATTTTAAAAGAACTTGGAAAAGATGTCCGGCTGGCCCGGGAAGGAATAAACACATGGGGCGTAAAAGAAGGCTCGGCGAAGATCAAGATCACCTACAACGCAGAGAATTTTTTTATCGCCGGCGATGCTTATCTCTGCCAGATGCCATCGGATGCAACAAAGATCAAACCCCTGTATCAATTCCTGCTGGAAGAAAATTACAGGATAAATGGTTTGGTACTGAGTTGTGTAAAACAGAATATCGTTCTTAGTTGCATCATGTATGATCTCGATATGACCAAGGAAAACGGGGCGGATTCATTCCGAAATCTTTTTCTGAAAGCAGATTACTATGATGATTTCTTAAAGAACGAATATAGCTGCACCGACAGGCTGGAAGAATAAGTGTCTGACGTCTCCTAAAGAGCGTCTGACACCTTATCCACGAACATTCTCCTCTTTTTTAATTTTATAACGACGAAGAAAATGGACCAGCTACTTCATTTCTCTCTTTTAAATTTAATGCCGCCGAAAAAAATTAGAATTAACTATTCATATTAAACAGCAACCCAAAGACGCTGTATTTATTAGGGTAAAAAAAGGTATTTTTGCCGTTCGGTTTTTATTTTTCATTGAACTTTATACTGATCATACAATGAACCTGCGGTTTGTTTTTTGCCTGTTTTTAATTTCTTCCTTTGCCGTTGTACAAGGCAGATCGCAAAACAAAAGTTTTGACAAAGCAACCTTTTATAAAATATTAAAATCAGGAAAGGCTGAAGAAATAGATGCCCAGATAAATCTTGTAAAAGGATCCCCGATAAATGAAAAAGAAGCCTATGAGGGCGCACTTTTAATGAAAAGGTCCGACCTGTTTGCGAAAGCAAAAGACAAACTGAATATGTTTAAATCGGGGCGTTCAAAACTGGAATCTTCTATAGCAAAAAACAGTGACAATACTGAATACCGGTTCCTACGGCTCATTATCCAGGAACATGCTCCGAAAATTGTCAAATACCGGAATGAACTGGAAAAAGACAGTAAGTGGATACGATCAAAATTTAATAGCCTTTCAACCTTTCTTCAACAGTTAATTATTGATTACAGTAAAGAATCTAAGGTTTTAAAAATACCATAGTCACAATCTTCGATCTCATGAGTAAAAAAGTTTTGGTCATTTATTATTCTCAATCAGGACAACTGTCTGATATTATCAACAGTTTAACCGGCCCACTCAAGGAAGCTGGTCATGCTGTTGAAATAATCAGGGTTCAACCTGCAAAAGCCTATCCTTTTCCGTGGAAAGGAAAAAGCTTTTTTGCCGTCATGCCTGATTGTGTTTTAGGTGTGCCAACAGAACTCCAGCCATTTCAATTAAAAGAAACAGCGTATGACCTTGTCATTATCGGCTACCAGGCCTGGTTCCTTTCACCAAGCATTCCATCGAATTCCATTTTGGCTCACCCGTCTGTAAAAGCGGTATTAAAGAATACTCCCGTACTGACAATTACCGGGGCACGAAATATGTGGATAAGCGCTATGGAAAGGATCAGGAAAATGCTGAAGGAGTCGGAAGCCAGGCATGCGGGAAATATTGTACTGGTCGACAAACATGCGAACTTTGTAAGCTTTGTCACCATCCTTTACTGGATGTTCACCGGGAAAAGGGACCGTTATTTAAAGATCTTCCCCAAACCGGGTGTTTCAGATGCCGATATTGACCATTGTAAAGTATTTGGCACTGTAGTTGAAAAATATCTTAGTAATGGAAATTATGATGGCATGCAGGAAGAACTTGTTCAGCAAAAAGCAGTTAGAGTAAAATATAATTTAATGTTCATTGAATCCAAGGCCAAACGGATATTTGGAATCTGGGCCAATTTTATTGTCAAAAGAAAAAATAGAACAGCGTGGCTTGTTGCCTTCAAATATTATCTTATAATTGCGTTGTTTATAGCGGCCCCGGTCATCTTGACAATAGATTTTATTTTTTTTAAACCCTTTTTAGCAAAGCGGATTAAAAGACAAAAACAATATTACGCAGGTGTAAACTATTCGAATTAAAATGCCATTTAAAGAAGTATATATAAACAATACCTCCATTTTTTTGCCTAACGAGCCGATAGGGAACGAGGAGATGGAAGAATACCTGGGATATATCAATGACAGACCTTCCCGGTCAAAATCAATTGTCTTAAGAAACAACGGTATCAAACGCAGGTTTTATGCTATTACAAAAGAAGGAATATCCACACATACCAATGCACAGATGACCGCATTGGCCGTAAAAGAATTATTTAAAAATGATGCGGATGGTCTTAAGTCAATAGAACTGCTGAGCTGTGGCACTTCTTCCCCAGATCAAATGATGCCTTCGCATGGCGTAATGGTACATGGCTGGTTGCCGGAAACAAATGCTATTGAAGTAGTTTCCCCATCGGGTGTATGTTGCGCAGGTATGCATGCATTGAAATATGCATATATGGCTACCAAGACCGGCGACGTTAAATTGTCTGTTGCCACGGGCTCGGAACGATTAGCCGTTTCCCTGAAGTCGGCCAATTATGAAGATGAAGCGCAACGATTGAAAGAACTGGTGGAGGATCCTTATATCGGGTTTGAAAAAGAATTCCTGAGATGGATGTTATCTGATGGCGCTGCGGCTTTTTTGATCTCGGATAAAAAAAACGAGACCGGTATCAGCCTTCGTGTTGATTGGATAGACGGTTATTCATATGCACATGAGCTGGAAGCCTGTATGTATATGGGAGGAGATAAATTAAAGGATGGCAGCTTAAGGGGTTACCTGGATTATACACCCCAGGAATTAACGGCACAGTCCATACTTAGTATTAAACAAGATGTAAAACTGCTCAGCAAAAATATTGTCCTGTATGGAGGATATGGTGTAAAAGCGGTTTTGGATAAACATGGCGTTAAGTCAGAAGAGATCGATTATTTCCTGCCGCATATGTCAAGTGAATTCTTTAAAGACAAGATCTATCAGCAACTGATCGCAAACGGAACCGGCATCATGTACGACAAGTGGTTTGTAAATCTCAGCCAGATGGGAAATGTTGGAGCTGCTTCTGTTTACTTTATGGTTGATGAATTATTTCATAGCGGAAAACTAAAAAAAGGCGATAAGATATTCCTGCTTGTTCCTGAAAGTGCCCGTTTTTCCTATATGTTCGCCCTGCTTACCGTTTGCTGAGGAAATAGCTATTAGCCGTTAGCCATTAGCTAATGGCTAACGGCTAATAGCTAACGACTAAAAGCTTTCTTTATGAAAAAAGAAGATATCCCGCAAGACGGCGGCGCCCTTACTAAATTAACCAAAGAGGTTGTGTATGCGGTTGACAATTCAGGTAACTACACCACTGAATTAAGTACAGGCTGGGAGGTTAAAGCAACAGCGCTGGATGTGGCCTGGAAAGACATTGAACAAAGAATAGAAGATGCAAAGCAGAAAGTGCTCAACAACGAAGCAAGCCCGATCTTATATTTTATAGAGCTGAGATTAATGGATATCGGCATCGTTGCTGCTTATACAGGGTTTTGGAAATGGACCGTTAAACGACACTTAAAGCCTTCTTCTTTTAAAAAATTATCTGAAAAAAAATTAAAAAAATACGCCGAAGCATTTAATATTAGTGTGGAAGAATTAAAAACCATGAAAGTGCATGAAGCATGAATTCAAACATTTACAGGCAGCGCATTGTGAAAACGGGGTGACTGTAAATCTATTAAAAATGGCCGGCGTAGATAAAATAACGGAGCCGCTTGCTTTTGGCATCGGGTCGGGGTTATTCTATATATATATCCCGCTGCTTAAAATAAATAAAGGACCCGCTATTGCTTTTCGTACGATGCCGGGACTTATTTTTAAAAGGACCTGCAAGTCGCTCGGTATTCCTGTTGTAAGAAAAAAATTCAGTTCCAGGGAAGCAGCAGAAAAATATTTACAGGAACGTTTGCAGGAAGGCAATCCCGTTGGATGCCAGGTGGGTGTTTATTATCTCAGTTATTTTCCAAAAGAATACCGCTTTCATTTCAATGCACATAATATAATAGTGTATGGAAAAGAAAATGACCGGTACCTGGTCAGCGATCCTGTTATGGAAACGGTCACATCGCTTTCAGCCTATGAGCTGGAAAGGGTCCGGTTTGCAAAAGGTGCATTGGCCCCAAGAGGACAACTTTATTATGCTGAAGAGGGAAATAAGGTAACCGATCAGCAAATAGCCAAAGCCATTAAAACAGGTATTAAAAGAAATATATTTTATATGCTTCATATTCCCGGTAATATCGCCGGCGTAAGAGGAATTGCAAAAACAGGAAATAAAATAAAAAAATGGCGGGATAAATTAGGTCCAAAAAAAGCCGGCTTATACCTGGCGCAATTGGTGCGCATGCAGGAAGAGATAGGAACAGGCGGAGGCGGGTTCAGGTATATCTATGCAGCTTTTTTACAACAGGCGCATGCTTTTCATCACAATGATTCTTTATTGGAAATATCAAAAACTTTTACCCGGTCCGGCGATCTTTGGCGCAATGCAGCTGTTCAGGCCGCGGGTATTTACAAAGGAAGGATCGGCAGCCAGGCTGATTTTGATGTCATGGGAGATTACCTGATAGAAATAGCAGAGCTGGAAAAAAATGCATTCCGGGAATTGAATAAAATAAAGTGGGATCCATGAGCAATTCAGCAGTAAGCATAGTGGATCTTGGATTCAAATATCCCGGGCAGAGCGGCAATTTCATAAATCATCTGAACCTTGAGATTACCGAAGGCGAACGCTTTGGATTATTTGGCCCCAATGGCGCCGGGAAAACAACATTAATACATTGCATAACGGGTTTACTCAGGTACCAGCAGGGAAGTATCCGTCTTTTTGGTCATGAAGTAAAATCAAACAGGAGGACCATCAATAAACTTTTTGGTTTTGTACCGCAGGATTTTTCTTTTTACCAGGAATTAACTCCCCTGGAGAATCTCAATTTTTTCGGAGCCTGGGCAGGCATGAATAAACAAGAGATCAAAAAAAAATCTGCATTGCTGTTGGAAGTACTTGGCTTATCTGATCTGCGCAACAAACAGGTACAAAAATTTTCAGGGGGAATGAAGCGGCGTGTAAACCTGGCGATAGGGGTATTACATGACCCACGCATTTTATTTCTCGACGAACCAACGGTCGGCGTGGATGTTCATACACGAAAAGCCATTATCAGTTACCTGAAAGAAATTAATAAGAACGGAACCACGTTGATCTATACTTCACACCAGTTAAGCGAAGCAGAAGAATTATGCAATAAGATCGCCCTGATAAATGACGGAAAGATTTTAGTACACGACTCTTTGGACAAGTTACTATTGAACCATACAGAAGAAAACCTGGAAGGATTGTTCATCAGGTTAACTGGTAAAACGTATGAAGATTCCGGAGTTATTAAATAAGAAATAAGGAATAAAAAATAAAAAATAAGAAAGTATAAAACCTGTAATAGACCACTTCCTTATTCCTTATTTTTAATTTCTTATTCTTTATTCACTATGACTAAACTTTGGGCCACCATATTAAAAGACCTGCAGGTCCTTACCCGTGATAAGGTTGGACTGATATTGATGTTTGCAATGCCCATCATCCTTGCTATTGTAATTACGGCGACACAAAACAGTACGTTTGACCTTGTCAATAAAAACAAAGTACCGCTGCTTTTGTGCAATAAAGACACGGGAGAGTCCAGCAAACAATTAGTAATTGCCATTGAAAAAGTGGGCATGTTCGATGTGAAGAAAGTTGAAGCCGGTCAGACAGAAAAACAAATTTCGAACCGGATGCATGCAAAAGATGCTTTGATCGCTATTATCATCCCGCCGGATTTTTCTGAAAAGTTAGAAGCCAAAGCGAGAGCTGTTGCATCAAAGGCATTAAACAACTTCGGGCTGCAGACAGATACCATAAAACAAAGCACCGACAGTTTACAACCCATCAGCTTATTGTATCACCCGGTATTGCAGGAGTCATTCAGGCAATCCATACAGGCGGCTCTGCGCAGCACATTACAAATGGTTCAGAGCAAGCAGGTATTAAAAAGCATTTACTATTCTTTAAATGAAACAGAACTTCCCGATTCATTGGAAGCAGAGTTGATAAATAACCGGGTTGCCATTCATGAAACGCCCATTTCAAGAGATGGAAGCAAAACGATCCCCAATGCCACACAGCACAATATCCCTGCCTGGACGATCTTTGCCATGTTCTTTATTGTGATATCACTGGGGAGCAGCGTAGTAAGAGAAAAACTGAGTGGTAGTTTTGTCCGGTTAAAAACCTTACCAACAAATTATTTACTCGCTTTATTAAGCAAGCAGATCACATATCTTTTGGTAACATTATTACAGGCAGCCATCATTTTTTCTATTGGCATTTGGTTATTTCCATCAATGGGTTTACCCGAATTGAACTTACCATCAGACCTGTTGGGATTATTTGTTGTTACTTTTATTTGCGGATGGTGCGCTGTAAGTTTTGCGATCTGTGTAGGTGTATTTGCAAGAACACAGGAACAGGCGAATGGGATCGGCGCTGTATCTGTTGTGCTGATGGCTGCCATCGGCGGGCTGCTGGTACCGGCCTTTGCCATGCCGGCGTCATTTCAGCCAATAATAAAATTATCGCCGTTACACTGGGGACTGGAAGCTTATTATGGCTTATTTCTTGAAGGGGGTAAACTAAAAGATATTTTATTAAATATTTTACCTTTATTGGGTATTACTGTATTTATTCAGTTAATTGCATTATACGGGTTGAAACGAAAAAACCTGGTCTGAAATACTTAACATGGAGACAACACAATTAAAGCAACAGTTAAAAGAACAAATAATACAATTCCTGAACCTGACATCTGTAAAGCCCGAAGATATCAAAGATGATGAACCTTTATTTGGCGAAGGCCTCGGCCTGGATTCCATTGATTCTATTGAACTGATCGTGTTGCTCAACCGGGAATATGGTATTGTTATTGAAGACCCCAAGGAAGGCCGCAAAATATTGGTCGATCTCAATACCATGGCCGATTATATTGAGAAACACCGGACAAAATAAAATATTTTTTATTGGACAGGATCGTAGTAACAGGGATCGGAGCAATAAGTGCTATTGGAAATACTGTGGCTGAAAACCGGGCATCCCTCCTGCAAGGTAAATGTGGAATAGGACGTCTCGAAAATTTTCCTTCAAAATTTTCTGGTTTAATTCCGGTTGGAGAGATCAAGGTCTCTACGGACGCATTAAAAGAAAAACTGGATGCACATGAACCGGGAATTACCCGGACAACGTTGTTAGCGCTGCATGCAATTCGGGAAACCATTGCGGACAGCGGCTTAAGCAATGACCAGGTCTCTTCTTTTGATACTGCGCTTATCAGTGCAAATACAGTTGGCGGAATGTGTTTGACAGATGAAATGTATAAGGACTACCAGGAAAATACCCCGGGCTCGGAATATCTTTCTTCATATGATTGCGGCGCTACCAATATGTACCTGCAAAAAAAATATGCAATGAAGGGACCGGTCAATACGATCAACACCGCTTGCTCTTCATCTGCTAACGCCATCATGTACGGGGCCAGGCTTATCAGGAATGGAAAAGCACGAAGGGCCATAGTAGGCGGAGTGGATTGCCTCGCAAAATTCACCATTAATGGTTTTAATGCATTACATATTCTGTCAAAAGAAAATTGTACTCCTTTTGATGAAGACCGCAATGGATTGAATTTGGGTGAAGGAGCAGCGTTCCTTGTATTGGAAAAAGAATCGGATACACCAGGAAAAAAAACATATGCAGCATTGAGTGGTTACGGCAATGCCAATGATTCATACCACGCATCCTCATTGTCCGACGAAGGCGCGGGTCCGTATAAAGCGATGAAAAATGCACTTAGCTGTGCAAAGCTTGATCCTTCGCAAATAAACTTTATCAATGCACATGGCACGGCAACAGAAAATAATGATCTTGTAGAAAGTATTGCGATGCAGCGCCTCTTTGAAAAAGTTCCTGCTTTTGCATCGACCAAAGGAAATATCGGTCATACACTTGGCGCTGCCGGCGCCATCGAAGCACTGTATTGTATTTTAAATCTTTCGAAACAGGAATTATACCCGGCCATTCATTTTAATAAACCCATGGCCGGCCCGGGATTGGTCCCTGTTCAGTCGTATCAAAAAATCGCTTTGGATCATATTATGTCAAACTCTTTTGGTTTTGGGGGCAATTGTACATCATTGATCTTTTCCAAAATCTGACCGCATGTTTTATATTCATCAAACATCCAGCATTTCTCCTCAACATTCTCCCGGGAATGTTGACTTGAATGTATTGTTTGAACCGGTTGACAAAAAGTTGCATGCCATTGAACCGGTATACGGCGGTATTCCACCGGGAGTATTGCGCAGAATGGGAAAAGCGGTCAGGATGGGAGTTGGCGCCGCCCTGCCCCTGCTTTACGGTAATACCGTGCCTGATGGAATTATTATTGGCACCACCGATAGCGGAAAAGAGGACAGTGCAAAATTCCTGAACCAGATCGTTGATTATGATGAAGGGATGCTGACGCCGCTGAATTTTGTACAGAGCACGCCTAATGCAGTTGCTGCTCAAATAGGGTTGTTGACAAAAAACCACGGTTATAACATCACGCATTTGCAACCCGGGCTTGCTTTCGAATTTGCGATGATCGATGCAGACATGATGCTCCAAGAAAATCCTTTAAACAATTACCTGCTTGGTGCCGTGGATGATATTTCTGAAAGAAATTATTGTTCGGAGGAAAAGGCTGGCTGGCATAAAAAAGAAAACATTTCCAATAAAATATTATATGAAACAAATTCGCCGGGCAGCATTGCAGGCGAGGCTGCGACCATGTTTTTAGTAAATGGGAACGAAGTTGATCCCATTCTAAAAGTTCATGCTCTTGATACATTGCACCATGAAGAAGAATTAGTGGTAAAAGAAAAAATACAGGGGTTTATTAAAAAATATTTGCCGGCAGGCGAAAAAATAGACCTCTTATTAACCGGCGAGAATGGAGATAACCGTTTATTGAAATATTATTCATCCTGCGAATCAGTAGTAAATGATGATGTTGCAATTGCCCGCTTTAAACATATGAGTGGTGAATTTCCAACGGCGATAGCAATGGGTCTTTGTCTTTGCTGCGAACTTCTTCCAAAACAAACCATGCCCGATCACATGCTTAAAAGAAAAGGCTCAGCGGGGAAATATAAGAACACACTTATTTATAATAACTATAGGGGAACACAGCATGGTTTTATGCTGGTATCTGTTCCATAATATAAAAAAAACTACCCGCCCACTTTATAGTAAAGCGCAGTGATCCATCTTCGCGGTAGAACCCTTATTACAAAAGCCACAATTTTATTTAAGCCACCCGGAATGATCACCATTTTTTTATGCAGTGTTTTTCGAACGGCTATCTCCCCAACCTTTTCCGGGCTTACAGCCATTTGATCGCCAAACCATCCCAGTTGTTTTTTTGTTTCTGCTTTGATCTCAGGTTTTGTATAAACAGGACCCGGGCAAAGTACACTGACACTGATATTTTTTTCTTTTAACTGGTATCGCAAACCATAACTGAAAAAAATAACAGCGGATTTGGTAGCGGAGTACATATTCTTTATAGGGATCGGTGCAAACCCTGCCATGCTGGCTACATTCAGAATATAAGCTGGTGCATTTTTTTCAAGCAGGGGTAATAAGGTAAGGCTGAGTGCCATGCAGGATTCTACATTTAAATCAACCATGTAGCGAAGTGTATCAAGCGGCAGGGATAAATAATCTTTGGAACCACCAAAGCCTGCAACATTACAAAGGACCTTTAAAGGGATATTATTATCCGTGCACCATGCTGCGATCTCCGTTGCTGCTTCTTTTTTGCTAAGATCGAACTGTATAGTTTCCACATGCACACCGTATTTTGATTCCAGTTTGTTTTTCGCAGCGATCAAACTATCCTTATGTCTTGCTATCAGGATCAGGTTAAAATTTCGTTTGGCAAGCGCCTCGGCAATGGCATATCCAATACCCTTACTTCCGCCGCCGATCAGGGCGTAAGGATTGGAGTTGAAAGAGTCAATATTAGGAACCCGTAAAGCCGCCGGGAGGACAAGGTCTTCATCAACCAGCGTATAATTATTGAGAAATATATTCCCCGGGAGCTCAGGGCCGGTCGCCTCAGATTGAGAATACCCCTTTAATAAGCCCATTAAGGCAATAAGGAATAAAGTAAATTCTTTCATAAACCGGTTTTAATTTGACAGATATCGCCTGAGCCGGCATCCATTTCTGTACCAGTTTTTAAAATTCCTTTGACAATGCTACAGGTTCAAATTCTGTCCGTCTTTTTTTATCAGCCATTTTTTGATGCAGCCATTCGGGCCAATGAGTATCGTCTTCCGCATCATAAATACGAACGGCTTGCGAATCGTCCGGCTTTATCAGGTCTTCTTCTTTACAATTGAGAACCAGGGCAGCGGTCTTCACACCCGAATAGCCGGCTCCCGCCACACCATGCGACACAATACTTGCACCGCACATATACAGGTTCTTAATTTCTGTTTGCGCATTATATGAGAATGGTCCCGTTTGGAAAAAACCTTTTTCCGTTCCATATACATTTCCCCGGGTTGAATTAATATAATATTCGTTCGTCAACGGCGTGCCCAGGTCTAACTGAACAATATGATCACGAATGCCGGGAATAACTTTTTCGAGGCTATTTAATAATTTATTGCAAAGACTGTCTTTTAATTGCTGGTATCCTTCTGCAAACTTATCTCCTTCCGGAAGTTTTGATTTGAAAGAAGCATAATCTATAAATGTAACTACTTCAATTGTATGGTGACGGCCGTTGTAACCGGATGGGTCTTTGAGCGAAGAACAACTTAAAAAGAGTGCGGGAAAATCATCGGATGCCAATATATCAACCCCGGTAAGATCTGCATACAGATTGTCCAGATCCTGGTTGGGCATGATCCATATATTTCCTGAATCCAAACCCGCTTTCCGTATATCCATTTCAACAGTTAAAAAGAAGATCAGTGATGTTACCGAATACCGGGTTTTATCAAGCTTTGCCTTTAATTTATTGCTCAGGTTTTCTGCGCCAACCATATTATAAGTGGCTGTTGGATCAGCATTGGAGATAATATTTTTTGCCATTATCTTTTCACCGTTCTGCAACTCTACTCCTATTGCACGATTTTTTTTATTGTCTTCCGTTCGTTCCAATAAAATATGCTTAACACCTTCCCCTGTTCTTATTTCGCCGCCCAATTTTTTTATGGCCTTGGTCATGGCTTTAACAATAGCGGCTCCTCCGCCCATTGGATAAAATCCACCATGAAAATAATGGGCCATCAGCGCACAATGCAAAGGAAAGCTTGCCTTTGATGGCGGAAGACCATGATCACCACATTGAATGTTGAGCACTTTTTGCAATAAAGGATCTTTGACATGCCAGCCCACGACTCTCTTCAAACTGAACAAGGCATATCTTCCTAAATGACGGGTGCGGTAAGGAATGGTAATATTATCCCAGAAGCCATTCATTTTAGGAATGAGATGTATCTCCCGGCTTACATGACTTACCAGTTCCAGGTATTTTTTCAATCCTTTTTTTTCTTTGGGGAATCTTTCAGCGAGGGTTTCATATAATTTTTCAACTTCTGCAGGCATGTGGATACGCTCTTCTCCTATCCAGCAATGTTCATATGCCTTACTGTTCATCCTGAAAAAAACAAGGTCGTTTGCAATTCCCAAACCTTCGTACAGGTTGCTTGTTGATTGGCCCTTATCAAGCAACCCGATATAATGCACACCCGGGCTGAAGCGCTGTCCGTCGATATAAAAACTATGACACCAGCCACCCGGCACATAGTGCTGCTCAATAACAATAACCTTTTGCCCCGCCCGGGCAAGACAAAGAGCAGCTGATAGCCCGCCTGCACCTGAACCAATTATAATGCTATCAAATTCATTCATTAATTGAACCGAAGGTACTATTTTTAACATAACGGGTAAATTTGGATAAACGTTGCCGGCAAATATTTGAAAAATGTTTAAGCAGGTTAATAAATTACTTAATACAAAAAACCGGATAACTTAATTACAGAATCAAAATATATTTATCATTCATATCATGAATGCGATCAATTAAATACATACAACCAAAACTTAATTTGAATTATGAACAGGAAAAGAGGAATGATTTTTTACATAGTGATCATTGCCGGGCTGGGCGCTGCAATTTATTGGATCATAGGACAAGGCAATAGTCTGCGAAACCAGGTAGCGACAACTCATCCTGCAGAACAAACCAAGAATATTAATACCGGTAACAGTTTTCAGGTCTTCTCTGACTCCTTTAATCATAACCTTTCCGATCCCCTGACTGTATTGCTTCTGCAGATCATTGTCATCATAGCCAGTGCACACCTGTTTGGTTTTTTATTTAAAAAAATAGGGCAACCCGCTGTTATCGGTGAAATATTTGCCGGGATCATATTAGGACCGTCTGTGGTCGGGTTGTTCTTCCCGCAAATAAATCATTTTTTATTCCCGCCGGCTTCATTGGGCACTCTCAATTTTCTTAGCCAGATCGGTTTGATCCTTTTCATGTTTATCATTGGTATGGAACTGGATCTGAAAGCGATCGGCAAGCAAGCGTATGATGCGGTCATCATCAGCCATGCAAGCATCATCATCCCTTATACATTGGGAATGGGTCTTGCCTATTTTATTTATCATGACTATGCACCCGCCGGCACTTCTTACATATCCTTTGCTTTATTTATGGGAATTGCCATGAGCATCACGGCATTCCCGGTATTGGCAAGAATATTACAGGAAAAAAAACTCACCCGGTCGAAACTTGGAGCCATGGCCCTCACCTGTGCCGCTGCCGATGACCTCACCGCATGGTGCATATTGGCGGCCGTAATTGCATTAGTAAAATCCGGATCATCTATCAGCGCCTTATATACCATTGTCCTGGCCGTAGTATATGTATTGCTGATGCTGAAAGTAGTGCGGCCTGCACTGAAAAGAATTGAAAGTGTTTATAATAACCGGGAAAAAATGAGGACCCCGATCATAGCATTGCTGTTCATTATGCTGATCGTATCAGCATATACCACATCCATTATTGGTATACACTCCTTGTTTGGTGCTTTCATTGCGGGAGTGATCATGCCACCGGGTTTCAGTTTCCGGAAAATTGTTATTGATAAAATTGAAGACGTAAGCATTGTATTATTACTCCCTTTATTTTTTGTAATAACAGGGTTAAGGACCCAGATCGGCTTATTAAATGAAGGTTATTTGTGGGCCACATTCGGATGGATATTACTGGTGGCGGTCGTTGGAAAATTTGGTGGCAGCGCCCTGGCCGCCAGGATAGTGGGACAAAACTGGAGAGACAGTTTATCGATCGGCGTATTGATGAACACCCGTGGCCTGATGCAACTGATCGTTTTAAATATTGGGTATGACCTTGGTATTCTTTCGCCCGAAATATTTGCCATGATGGTATTGATGGCGCTTGTCACCACGTTAATGACCGGCCCGGCACTCGACCTGATCAATTGGGCAATTCCTGAAAAATCTGGGAAAGTTTAATAATTTTGTTCCTGAACAATCCAATTTGTGTTATTCGTATTCTAAACTAAAACTTTTATTATGAAAAAAATTATCTTATCCCTTGTTTTGTTCTTTACAGCCGGGACTGTTTTTAGCCAAACCTTTATGCATGGCGCCGGGGTTACTGTAATAGTTGCTACGGCAGATAACAGCGATGCATCAGTTGGAGAAGGACTCACCTATTTTCCGCGATTTAATTTTATAGAAACAGAAAGCCTCTCTGTTTCTGCCGGCATTCCGATAAGTGTGGCTATATCTGTTTCTACAGGCTATTATGATTATTATTACGGAGGTTATTATGACCCATCTATTGGCCTGGTAGTTAATGCCCCTTTAATTATTGATCTTAATATGGGCAGGGGTTCCACAAAAGATAACAGGGACAAGTTTGGCTTTTTTGTTGGCGCCGGATTTGGTTATCATCATGGTGATTTTTTAATGACAGATGAATTCGGGTACACCGTATCAGAAAGCACCAATGGTTTTGGGCCGGCCGCCAATGCCGGCTTGCGTTTTGGCGTGGGCAGGAAGCACCAGAATGTTGAAGTGAATTTTTCCTATATGAAAGGACTCAGTGATAACAAACCCAATATATTTGGCGTGGGTTGTGCTTTTAATTTTTAAGGAGATACCGATAAAGAATATTGTTTTATAAAAAAGCCTTCTGAAATTTCAGAAGGCTTTTTATATGGCAAAAATTTCCCGATCAGGAATTCGGCTCCTGTAAACCAAATACGCCTTTAAATTTAAAATAGATACGATCGTCTTTAAAAAGGGAAGCCCATACGGTCATGTTGCGGTTTTCTTCTATTTTATATTTTAATGCGGCCTGGATATCGGTGTTTTCTTCCGGGTTTATTATGTTTAAAAATTTCATGTCGGCAGCACTTACAAGATTTGTTTTTTTCTTAAAGACCTGCTCCAGGATCTCTTTTACCATTTGCATCATACAAACACCGGGCACAACAGGATGACCGGGGAAATGCCCTTCAAATATTTTATGAGCAGCATTTATGACCAGGTCAGCTTTAATATCAAAGCCCGCTGTTTCGAGGTTGTGGATGTTAAAAAAATCTCCTTGTAACATTATCTTTCTATTCGTTTTAAACCAATTGTAAAATTGAATGTTTTGTGAGAAATACCAATGGTATCCGGTACCCCGTTCTTATAATCGCTCATAATCGCCTGCACCACCGTTTTCCTTTTTGACGCCCTTTCCATGCGAACCAATTTATCCCCCGTACTGTCGGTAATATAGTAATTATAACCCTTTGCCTGGGGAAAAACATAATATATTAGCCCGTTGTTTGTACGGACTGATAAGGCAGCACTGTCTAAATTGTCCATCAATATCAATTCAAAATCCTTTCTCAGTGTTTTCAGCACAGCTTTTTTGTTCATCTGCTTAACAACTGAATAAACCTTAAAGTTTCCGCCGGGGCCAAATTCAAAATCAAAGAATGTGAACCCTATCTCATTTGAAAACACCATCCGGGTGCTGCTGTCCTGCATTTTTTTGATCAGCAATAAGCCGCCCAGGTGATTACCAACCACGTCAACCTGTGCATGATACCAAGTCACGGAAAAAGCAGGCTTAAATTTTGTCAACCCGCTTATATGGCCGGTCGCCGCCTGCATCTGCCTGTAAACAGGGGTGCAACTTATGAAAAAAAACAGACAGCTACCTGATAGTAAATAACGAATCCGGGATTGCAGCATTCATTTCTTTGTTTGTAAAACGGATGATGGTATTGTCGTCCGAAAGTTCGAGCATTTCAATACTGGAAACAGAAAAATCTTTTCTGTCAACAATGACATTTATGGATTTGAACAGTTCTTTCAGGCCTTTTGTTACAGGGGTCAGCTCAATGAGCGAACTGGTTTTATTTTCAAATAACCTGGTTTTAAAATCAGGATTATTGAGCGCCGTTCCCTGCATGCAGTCGATCATTATTTTATTGATCTGCTGAAAAAGTTTGTTTGTCCGGGTGGATATTTTATTTTCCTTTTGCCCGTCCTTAATAAAAACCTTGTCTTTGTTCAGGATCATCAGGTATTGGTAGGGCTGGTTGTATTCCATACGAACCTGGCTTTCCTTTTTAAACCAAAATTTTCCTTTGGAAGTGATCTTTTCTGAAAGCATGGCCAGGTTTTTTTCCTGTACAAAATCACTTTTGATCGATAGGGTTTTTTGTGTTGCCGCAGAAAAATCGCTCTTGAATTTTGCGGGGTCAGCTACCGGGGAATAGCCTTTATACTGGGCTTTCAATGAGATGCCCGTCACCAGCAGCAGCGCTATAAAAAATATTTTACGCATAAGGTTTCAAATGTAGCAATTTATCCAATGGAACTATATCATAGCCGCTATTTTTAACTTCTTTAATAAACCCAGGAAGTACATCCAATGTTATCTTTTGGGTATCATGAAAAAGAAAAACAGCGCCTGGCTTTAAGGATGCTTTTATTTTGCCGAATAATTTTTTTTCATCTTTTATTACGGTATCCATTGATCTTACGCTCCAGCCAACAGGAGTATAACCACCTTTAATGATGGCTTTTTTCAGGTTGGGGTTGGTTACTCCGTAGGGAGGCCGGAATAATTTCGGCCGCATCCCGGTAACCCTTTCCATTTCCTGGTCCATCATCTTCAGATCACCCAGCATTTTTTTGGCAGAGTACATATCAAACCAGAAATGATGAGAATAACTATGGTTACCGATAACATGTCCCTCGTCTTTTATTTGTTTTACTATGCTTTCATTCCCGGCAATGCGGTTACCGATACAAAAGAAAGTTGCTTTAATGTTGTCTTGCTTGAGCAGCTGTAATATTTCAGGAGTATAGTTTGTTGCGGGGCCATCGTCAAAGCTGATCGCAATTTCCCTGCGATCGGTTTTGGCAGAACAAAAGACCTTTATAAAAAAATTTGACCCCACATAATAACAACCGTAGAAAACAACCAGGGAATAAACAATAAATAATAAAGGATAAATATAAACAGGCAAGCCGTATTTTATATGAACGCCGATCAATGCGAGAAGCAGGGCGCCAAAAAAGATATTTGTATTCCTGAAATTTAACATGCGGCGATCAAAATTAATGAATGATGAATGTCCTGGTAATGATTATAAATTAAAATCCTGCCGATCTTTTTTTCCCCTGGCCCTTTATATTCAAAAACCGCGGGAACCTCAGTTGTTTTAATAATATTGGCCGCTACCCACAAGGCAAAAGCGGTTGAAGTTGGATATTCGCCGCATAAATGTTTATAGTTGATCAAATTTTTTTTACTGAAAATACTTTGCTGTAACTGATCAAATATTTCATCCAGCCCGTTATCGCCATTCCTGCCGGTTATTACCAGGTCAATATCGTTGAGTGTAACGGAATGTGCGCCCAGGAAGGATACAATATGTTCTTCAATTTCTTTTAGCCCCCGTGGTTTATAAAAAGTTTTTAAACCAAGCAGTTTTGCATAATCAGTTGCAGAGGGTTCGTTTGCCAATAAAAAAAACGAGGCGCCTTCGCCGGCAATTGTTCCTTTAGCCCCGATAGCTATCGGGGCCGATTTAAACAGTTCCGTGTTCAGGACCAGCTCTTGTTTATAAAGACCCATCCTGTTTAATATAGTATGGCTGATATCGGTGATCTCATCAATGGCTCCCAATAATACATTCCCTGCTTCCTTTTCTTTCAGCAACATCATACCATCCAATAAGGCATTTTCAAAAGAGAACCCACGATGCACAAAAGTGTTATTGTAGTTATTGCATTGCAGCATTAACCCTATCTGTGCGCCGATCGTATTATGAGTGGATTGGATAAAAGCAGTTGGTGTCAATAGTTCTTCATTGTATTCTACCATCTTCGTTAAAAACAAACCGGTATCTTCCAGGCAACCATAAGCCGTGCCGGTAATGATGGCATCGGGTTGCTTAACACCTGCTTCCTGCAAACATTCCATAGCAGCTGCCACACCCATTCTTATGATGCGGCTCATTCTTCTTATCAATTTTACATCAATGATCTCTTTGTATTCGGGTTCTGCACAGGCAAGTCGTGAACCCGGGTACTCAACGGGTTCCGTGAGAAATGGCGGATGGCCAAAAGTTTTTTGCGGGGATATATTTCCTGTTGCCCGTATATACATTTTCCATTTAGATCTTTGAAAAAATCAATGAAGTGCAGTTTCCCCCAAAGCCAAAGGAGTTGGAAAGCACATGATCGATCTTTACATTTTTAATAAAATTAGTTTCAGGAACAAATGGGAGTTCTTTCATTGGCGTTTTTAACCGCAGGTTGGGATAAATAATTCCTTTTTCAATGGACAGTACCGAAAACACGGCTTCAATGCCACCACTTCCTCCCAGCGTGTGCCCGGTATATGATTTGGTAGAACTCATTTTTGGAAAACGAGGATCAAATAAACGTTTGATGGCTGTTCCCTCTGCTATATCATTATTCTGCGTGCCGGTGCCATGCAGGTTGATGTAATCAATATCTGAAGGTTGCAACCCGCTTTTTTTTAATGCACCGCTCATAGCCAGGTAAGAACCTGTTCCATCCGGCGAAGAAGCTGTTTGATGAAAAGCATCATTGGCATTACAGTAGCCGCTCAATTTGATCATAGGTTTTTTCTTTAATGAAGCAGCAACTTTTTCTGATACCAAAACAATATAACCGGCGCCCTCACCGAGATTGAGACCTCTCCGGTTCTCATCAAAAGGCTGGCAGTATTGTTCATCCAGTATCATCAGCGTCTTAAACCCGTTGAGTGTGAATTTGGTCAGCGCATCTGCTCCGCCGGCAACAGCTACATCAAGAATATTATTCTTTATAAGTCTTGCTGCAAAAAAAATAGAGTTGGCCGAAGAAGAACAGGCGGTGCTGATAGTAGTAACATGATCCTTAATTCCCAGCTGATCGGCTACCAGTTCGCTGATGCTGCCACATTCGTGGTGGATCACATCCCGTAGTCTCCCTTTTTGATTATCGTAAAGGAATTTTGAGAAAAAAAATTCAGTTTTATCCATTCCTCCAACTGAATTGGCAGAAATAAATCCTGTGCGTAACGAACTTATATTTTCAATACCTGCATTATTCAGCGCTTCTTTTGCAGCGACCATACTCAGTAATGCAGTCCGGCTTTTTGCAGGAGGTAACCCGGAAAGTTGTGCAAGCTCATCATTGCTCATCTTTACTTCTGCAACAGGAATTTTTTGCCGGTGTTCAGAATCAAAGTGAACCATGGGACCGATCCCTGCCCGGCCATTCTCCAGGGCATCAAGACATTCGGCAATATTGTTACCGATCGCCGAAATAGCACCCACGCCGGCAACAAAAACGGGTTGACTCATTATTTATGCATTCCTGGATTGATGAGCAGTAATATATTCAGCCATTGTTTTTACGGACTGGAATACTTTGGGACCTTCCTCCGCATTGGAAAGTTTGATCTTATAGTGTTGTTGTAATAAAACGATCAGTTCCAACGCATCAATGGAATCCAATCCAAGGCCTTCTTTAAAAAGAGGCTGATCGTCAGCAATGTCTTCAGGTCTTACATCCTGCAAATTCAACTGCGCAATGATCTGTGTTTTCAGATCCGACATTAATTTATCCATTTTCTAACCGGTATATTTTATTAATATTTTCTTTTGTAAATAAAATGCTCTGACCCGACCGCTCTTTTTCAACCAAAAATAAAACAGATTTGTATTGATCATCCAATAATTCCACCCAGCCGCAGATACAAGACTGCAAGATATTATTATTAATCAGGTTACTCACATAATTTTCAATAAATACGGCGTTAAAGTCATCAAAAACAAAAAAAGCATTTTCTCCTTTGATGTTGTGCCGGATACAGATCTCGCCAATTACGATATTGGGCAATGTGTAAACAAACAAGGAGGGGCTGGGGATCTCTTTTACAGAGTCATAATATTTTATATCAGTGTCAAGACTGGAACTGGCATTTGACAAAACAACCCCAATGGCTTCGGGGCTGTATTTGCTTTTGAAGGAACTATCTTTCAATAAAATCTCCGTTGCCAGCCACCCGAGCTTACTCAGGTTGTCCATTTTATAAAATTTGGGATAATTTATTTCGAAATGCCTGTAAACGGATAACAGAAAATCGGCGGGGGAAGCATCCTTGTTTTCAAATAACGGGGATCCATTTTTATATACAACATGATCGCTGATGATACAACTTGCCGTGATATAATTATCGGAGCTCAAAATTTTCATTAACGCCGGACGATTTATTAATTGATCGGGGTTTCCCTTACTTCCAAAGTACGGGCCAATTTTTCCAAGGCTGTCTTATGATGTTTTACAAATGAATTGTTAGTATCCCAAACATACCCCGCCAATACAGAACATATCATACTTTTTATTTTTTTATCCTGCTCTTCCGAAAAGAAAATAGTATCCAGCGTTCCATCGTACCAGGCCATTACATAAGAGCGGAAAGTATCTATACCCTGCATCATCGGTTCTGTATATCCTTTGTTCCAGTCAACATCTTCTCCTTTCAATTTGCGAATGACAAGATTTGCAGCCAACTGGCTGGAAACAACTGCCAGGGTTACGCCGGATGAAAAAACAGGATCCAAAAATTCTGTTACATTCCCGGTAAGGACAAAACCATCGCCGAAAAATTTTTCTGAAGTGGCTGACCAGGATTCGAGAACCTTTGGTTCAAAAACCATTTCCACCTCTTTCATCCTTTCTCTCAAATACGGTTCCGATGCCATTAATTTCCTGAGCTGTTCTTCGGGACTGCCTGAGGTTTGTTTGAAGAATTCAGGATCGCCAACAAAGCCCACTGAAGTTAAGCCGTTTGAAAAAGGGATGACCCAGATCCATATTCCTTTTTGATGTACGATAACAGTTATCCTGTTTGGCTCATCATCGGTGGATCGTTTTGTATCTACTACATGTGTAAACAATGTTTTCCGGGGTGCCAGGTTTGATGGCTTGTCGAGATTGAACAAACGCGGGATCACCCTTCCGTAACCGCTTCCGTCTACAATAAACTTTGCTTCGATACGGCTTTTGTTACCATTACTATCTTCAACGGTGGTTACCGAATCAGAGCCATTGAACTCAATACCCGTTACCGTGGTTTCGTAACTAACAGGCACTCCCATTTTTTCTACCGTATCAGCAAGGGTCTTATCAAATTCAGCACGGGGAACCTGCCAGGTCCAGTTCCAGCCCGGAGTAAACTGGTCAGCAAAAAAATAATCGCAGACCTTTCCGTCTTTTACAAACTTGGCCCCAAATTTTTCCTGGAATCCTTTTTCTTTTACGGCATCTATGAAACCTGCTTCTGTTAATGCTTCCATGCAACGGGGCAATAGGCTTTCACCGATAACAAACCGCGGGAATTTTTGTTTCTCTACGATCTTAACTTTAAAACCAGCTTTGTTAATAATAGAAGCGGCAACTGTTCCAGATGGCCCGGCTCCGATCACAAGCACATCTGTTTTTTCAGTTTTCATTTTTTTACATTTTAATAAAGTCTGACTCAACCCGATATGGTCCACCTCCTCTGTAATATTAAAACCAGCTTTTTCAATGCATTTCAAAAAAACTTCAGAACTGTACATTTGGCTGTTGCCATTAGCAAGTACCGTAAAATAAAGAGATGTTTGCTGTAAACAGAATGCTGCTATCTCATAACGTTGTTTATCCCAAAACGGTTCCAGTATCATTACTTCGCCGTTATCATCAAGAGCCTGGTAACATCTTTTTAAAATAGAAATAATTTCCGCTTCAGAAAAACAATCTAAGAACTGGCTCATCCAGATCACATCAAATCCTTTGGGGATCTGAAGTGACTCATCTAAAATATTTGCCTGCAAAAAAGAAACCCTTTCACCCAAACCCAGTTGTTCAATTTTTGCCTTTGCCACATTTAGCTGGCCCGGCAGATCCATGATTGTGATATGAATATCCGGGTCATGCTTTGCTGAAGCTATGGCCCATTTCCCGGTATTGCCGCCAATATCCAGGATATTTTTTACTCCTTTTTTATATACTTGATCCAAAACAAGCGGAAAAGCATCATCAGAGAAAAAATGATCAAAATCAAACCAACTCTTTTGTACATGTTCAGGCAACTGTGACAACCCTTCATAAATAGTTTTCCATTCACCAAACTCTTTAAGCCCGACCGGTTTTCCTGTCTTAATACTTTCATCCAGGTAAAAAAGTCCTTTATAGTTCACATCATGAACAAAGTCCATGTTTGTTTTTGTCAACGGGTCATTTAAAATAAAATGTCCTGTTTTTCCCAGGGTATATTTTTGACCGGTTAGAAGTACCAGGCCGGGACCCAAGCCGGCTTCGAGCAAAACCCGGACACCATATACAGGCAATTTTACTTTTTCTGCAATTTCTTCAAC